>PLTK01000063.1:0-2214 GCA_003164415.1 Methanobacterium sp.
GCCAAAATAATGGGCTATGTGCCCCAAACACACCGTTCAACCTTTGCATTTTCTGTTTTAGATGTTGTTTTACTTGGCAGGGCACCCCATTTAGGTTTGACAGATTCTCCTGGTGAAAAAGATGTTAAAATTGCCCGAAAATCTATGAAAGACCTTGGAATCTTGCATCTGGAGGACAAACCCTACACTGAAATCAGTGGTGGAGAAGTACAGTTAGTTATATTGGCAAGAGTGCTAACACAACAACCAAAAATGTTGCTGTTAGATGAACCAACATCTCACCTTGATTTCGGAAATCAGATACGTACATTAGATATTATTAAGAAAATCTCAAAAAGTGGTTTGTCTGTTATTATGACCTCACATTACCCTGATCATGCNNNNAAAATATTAATAAAGTGTTGATGGTAATTAATAACATAATATCTACTATTAGAGATTTTGGTAAAAATTAAATCATATCAATGATATAAATATATTTGTAAAATATTTAGATTGATAATGACTTTATCAGGAAGGTGGAAATATGGCAGTAGATCCTATATGTAAAATGGATGTAAATGAGGACAGTGCAAAATGGGTTAGTGAGTATAAGGGTAAGAAATATTATTTCTGTGCACCTGGATGCAAAAAACAGTTCGAAGAAGACCCTGAAAAATACGCAGAATAATTGTAATTTAGAACGAATAGAAGTGAGTATTATATTCTATTTTTTTTCGAAATATTTTTTTTAAATATAAAAAAATTTAATTTAATAAACATCTTCTTTCATTACTTCTCTGAGTACTGCTGTTGCATAACAGCCCTTTGGAATTGAAAACTCTGTGAGTATTCCTTCTGGAGTTTTAATTGCTGAGACGTCCCATATTTTAAATCTTAAAGCTCTTCTAAGTCCATGACTTCCTAATCTAGGAGTTTTTGGACATTCAAAGTCTTCTAATGTAATTCCCTCTTCGTCAAGAACCTTTTGTTCTAATTCCCCTACAACTCCACCTGCAAGTGGTACTTTGGTACCGTATAATGGTGCGGTCGGATGTACTTCAAATTCTTCTATCCTTCTGTTTATATCCTTTAGATCAAATTCGTGGACAATGTGTTCTTCGTTATCAATTATTATATCTCCTTCAACGTATTTGTTTATTCCAAGTTTTGATCTTTCACTGACAGCTTTATTGAACAGGTATGATTGATAGGCATGTACAAACATTCTTTTTAATGGTTTTGGAAGACTTTCAAGGGCTATTCTATAGGATTTTTCATCTAGTTCTCCTTTTTTTCTCATTTGTTTAATGAGTTCCCTAAGCATCATCTTTTCATAACGCATTCCTGCAGGCATGCTTTCGTAGGCCTCTTCAAATTCACCCTCATCATAATACGATCTGGCAGCTTTTATATGATTCTTCTCCCCCTCATAGGGATTTCCTATGTATGAATCAACGGCACCTTTTATATCGTTATGAACAAGGAATTCACCTACTCGATGGGTGTTTGATCTGTTTTTTCCAAACCTCTGCCATCCAAAGTAGTTGGGAACACCAAATATTTCAAGTTGATTTAGAACGTTGTTTGCTATTTTTACATCGTTTTCTGGATCTTCTGTGTCTCTTATTAATATTTTGAATTTGTTACCTATAAGCTGTCCAATTCTAAGTTTCTTCTCGTTCTGTTTGATATCAAGAATTTTTACGTTGTACAGTTTATCTTCAAGACCTTCAAGATCTGATGCTTCACTGTTTGATACACATAACCACTGCTTTGTAAGTGCAGATTTATCTTTCATACCGGCAAATCCCATTCTTTTACGACTGATCTTCATCTCTTTTGCAATATCTAACACAACATCGAGTGTGTTCCTTCCAATTTTTTCAATTAAAAGCCATGTGTTTGGACCCGTTCCACTTGGAAGATGTTCAGGTATTTCTTCGACATAGAAATCTTCATATTTAGTTCTTATCCTACCCCCGATTCCTTTATCTTCGGTTACATATGTTTCAGCGTTTAACATTGGCTTTTCTCCTATTATTCCCTTTATGAAAATGAAATATTATAATAATTAAGTCTTTGAATAATCATTACTCCAAAATGGTTTATTGTTGAATTGGATATATTGATTATTTCTGTATACTAGATATTTGTTGATGTTCTTAAAATGCTATTCGAGAATATGAATTATTTTAACTAACATTAAATTCAACGGCGGTCCATTAATCGTTT
>PLTK01000063.1:2242-6404 GCA_003164415.1 Methanobacterium sp.
TTCTAGGATCCTTACATTCCATTCTAACTTTTAGTGTGGTCTCATCTTCATCACCATATAGAAATGCCTCGTATTCACCTGTGAGAACATCCATATTATCACGTTGGAATACTCCTTGTTCAACATCTACCCTGTTAAATGGGAAACCAGCAACCCAAACAGTTTCTGATTCTCTCTGAGGATTCAATATTCGCAGGTGTGTTCTTCCACATTTGCATTTATCTCTTGTAACAATTACTGTGGTATCGTCTGTATCGTAGTTAATCAATAGATTTCCTGTTTTTACACCAACAGGTAAAAGGGTTGTTAGTACTATTCTACCACACTCCCCTTCTTTAACAAAGTTTTCAAGGGTTGGATCGTACAGATCCAAATGCAATAGATCCTCCGGTACATGGAGTCCTGCCTTTTTTATGCATTCCCCACACATGGTGCCTTCGGTACTTCCGTATGTGTTGTAAACAGGAACATTCCATACTTCTTCGAGGTAGGTTCGGGATTCCTCTGAAAAACTTTCACCGCCGGCTATTAATCTTTTGATACTGGATTCTTTAGGATTCATTCCCTCTGATTCCATTCTTCTTGCAAGGCGTAGAAGTTTGAAAACACTCCCAACAATACCTGTTGGCCTGTAATTTTTAATAATTCGAACAGGAAATGTGCATTTACCCTCAGGAATTATGGTCATACCAATTTTTTGAGCTGCCAACGTCATTGTATTGGCCCCTACATTCATGCCATAGGATGCACAGACAACAACCTTATCTCCAGCTCCAAAGTTCTGGGATACAAATGCACGTGCATACTTCTCAGCATAGGTCTCCCAATCATCCCATGTTAAGAAAAACGATTTAGGAACTCCACTAGTACCGCTTGTTTCATGGATAGTGAATATATTATCCCATGATGTAGATTTAAATCCAAAATCACTGGTTTCTGGAGGTTGATTTTCTCTAATAACACCACCCGAAATTATTGGAAGTTCCCTCAGATCCTCGTGGTTATGAACATCATAATAGTTCACACCATTTTTATCGAACCATTTTCTGTAGTAGGGAGAATTTTCATAGGCATATTTAACTGTGTAACGTATACGTTCATCAACCAACCCATCTAACTCGTCACGGGGCAAAGTTTCTATATCTTCCCTAAAGTAGGATACCATAATAACCTCCTATTAANNTGTATTATGTTACTCCTTGGATAAAAATATGATTTACTAGATGAAGAATATTAAAAATAAATTGATCATATTATGTTAAATATAATAAAAAATCAATTATTTATCCAGAATAATTTTAAGCAGCCCTTCAGAGTCTTTAAGATCACTCACCACAAAATCTGCTCCGGCTTCTGCTAGATCTTCCACAGAAAAATCTCCAGTTGCAACCCCAATAGTCCTAACACCAACCTTTTGACCACCTACAATGTCCCTAGGTGTGTCACCAATCAGGAAAATTTTTCCATTATCCAACTTTCCAAGACTTTGTTCTGATACTTTAATTGCATTTTTAACAAGTCCACTTCGTTTAACTATCTTATCACCAAAACCACCAAAATGGAAATATTTGTTTAATCCTATTTTTTCAAGTTTCAACCATGCAATAGCCTCCATATTGCCAGTTACTAAACCCATGGGTATGCCTGCTCTTTGAAGATTTTCAAGTAGTTCTTTAACTCCTTCAAGTACTTCTAAATCTTGTTTTTGGAGTGCATCCTTATATTTTAGATACATTATTTCCATAGTCCGACCTAATCCTGATTTAATAGTTTTTAAGTCGATATTTTCTTGTAGGAGAGTTTCGCAGATAATTTTAAGATCTGTCATTCCCTGCATATTCTTTACTGGTGGGGGGGTTTTTATCCCATAAACTTCGGATAATGCATTTTTTAGAGCTGTGTAATGAACTGTTGAACCAACAAGCAATGTTTTATCAATATCAAATAGTACTAATCTATCCATAGTATGCCCTCACAAATTCCGTTAAAAAAAAANNTATCATATTTTCGTCGAGTGTTAAAAGTTTCCTGTTCTTCATGAGGATTTCACCGTTACATATCACTGTATCGACATTACCCCCATTTGCAGAATATACAATGTGTGAAATTGGATTTCTAAAGGGTGTGAGTTGAGGGGATCTTGCATCAATAAGGGTAATATCAGCCTTTTTACCCATTTCAATACTACCAATTTGGTCTTCGAGTCCCAATGATTTAGCTCCATTAATTGTAGCCATTTTAAAAACTTCTTCAGCATTTAAAACAGTTGGATCCATTGTTGTTACCTTCTGAAGTAGTGCTGTTATTTTCATTTCCTCAAACATGTCCATGTTGTTGTTAGATGCCGGACCATCTGTACCTATTGAAACGCATACATCTTTATTAATAAGTTTTGAAACTGGAGAAACTCCAGACGACAGTTTCATGTTACTTGATGGGTTATGTGAAAGTTTGACTTCCCTCTGTTTGATTATGTCCATTTCATTTTCAGATAACCACACTGCATGAGCTGCTGTTACTTCACTTCCTAAAAATCCTATTTCGTCCAAATATTCAAAGGGCCGTTTTCCATGTGCCTCTAAAATATCAGAAACTTCTTTTTGAGTTTCAGATACATGTATATGTATTCTAACCCCATATTTGGCAGCTTCTCTTTTAACTTGACTCAATAATTCTTGTGAACACGTGTATGGCGAATGTGGCCCAAACGCGACTTTTAATCTCCCATTTCCAGTGTTGTGACATTTTTTTATTATTCTAATGGATTCTTTAACTTCTTGTCTTCTCTTATCCTCATCTCCAAAGTCTATCATACCATGGGATATTATTCCTCTAAGTCCTGCTTCATCCGCTGCCTTTGCAACATGATCCATGAAGAAGTACATGTCGTTAAAACAAGTTGTACCAGATCTAATCATTTCAGCACAGGCAACAAGAGCTCCAGCATAACAGTATTCCGGGTTTAGTTCTGCTTCAACAGGCCATATATAATTGTTTAACCATGTATCAAGTGGCATATCATCTGCCAAACCCCTCATAAGTGTCATTGAAAGGTGAGTATGAGTATTGACCAACCCTGGAATTAAAACTTTGCCTGAGGCATTTATAACTTCATCAGCATCACTTAAACTTAATTTATCGGATATTTCAGCAATTTTATCGTTTTGTATTAGTAATGAGCCCTTTTTAATTTCATTTGAAATAATAGTAGCATCTTTTATGAGAATGTTTTTACTTTCCATGTTCACACCAATATATGAATTGAGGGAAGAACATAAATATCTAACAGTTCAAATTTTAGAATATTATCAAATAATTTGTACCAAATCAAGATTTAAACATTTTAATAGGAGGATTTTTAATGCAGATAAGGATAGCATTGCCATCCAAAGGAAGGATCAGCGAACCCGCAGTCAAGCTTCTGGGCAAAGCAGGAATTGGAGTAAAGGATACTGCCAACAGAAGGCTTTTTTCAGAAACCTACGACAAAGACATAAGTGTAATGTTTACAAGAGCCGCTGATATTCCTGAATTCGTTGCAGACGGTGCAGCAGATATTGGAATGACCGGTCTCGATCTTATAGAAGAAAACAGTGCATCGGTTGAAATACTGGAAGATCTGAATTTTGGAAGCGCAAAACTAGTTTTAGCAGTTCCTGATGATTCATCCATCAACAATATAGAAAATATTGCAGATGGTTCATTGGTTGCAACTGAATTTCCTAATTTAACCAGAAGATACCTCAAAACTAATGGTATAAACGTCAAAATTGTGGAATTAAGTGGGTCAACAGAGATAGCACCATTTATTGGAGTTGCAGATATTATTGCAGATCTAACCAGTACAGGCACCACCTTAAAAATGAACCACCTCAAAATAATCGACACTATCCTTGAAAGCTCCATAAAACTCATAGCAAATAAAAAAAGTTATAAGGATAATAATGAGAAAATAGAAGCCATTAGAACGGGTATTAAAGGAGTATTAGATGCAGAGGGTAAAAAACTTGTCATGATGAATGTCGAGCAAAAATTCTTAGACGAAATAAAAATGGCCATGCCCGGATTAACAGGCCCTACAGTCTCAAACGTACTTTCAAGTAAAGATATTGTTGCAGTACATGCAGTAGTTAATGAAAAAGATGTATTTAACCTTGTAAAT
>PLTK01000100.1 GCA_003164415.1 Methanobacterium sp.
AAAGCAATGAAATAAATTACATATATTTTTTCTATTCTTTTTTTATAAATTAAACTAGCCATTTTTCTATTTATTACTAGAAACCAGTTAATTTGCTATATTTCAGAATTTTTCAATAAATATATTATCATAGAAAATTTAATCTATGTATAATCCCATTAAAATGGAGAATTATTATAATTTTGAGGTAAAACATAATATGAAACTATTAGGCATAGACGAAGCAGGTAGAGGATCGGTTCTAGGGCCTCTTGTTGTATGTGGAGTTGCAATTGAAGAGGAAAGATTGAAATACCTCGAAAGACTCAAATTAAAGGATTCCAAAAAGATAACTCCGAAAAGACGGGTTGTACTCTCAAGAAAAATAAGAAAAATTGCAGAATGTCACCCTGTACATATAAGTGCAAACGATATAGATCTTCTCAGATCGAAGGATGTCAATCTCAATGAAATAGAAAAAATTGCCATGAGAAAAATTATTGGTGATTCCAAACCCGATATTTCGTATATTGATTGTATTGATGTGAAACCAGAGCGTTTCAAAAATGAAATAGAAAAGTTCCAGGACAAATTGAAGGTAATTGCAGAACACAGGGCAGACGATACCTATGCCATTGTTTCTGCAGCATCGATAGTTGCTAAAGTTGAAAGGGATATGGCGATTCATAAATTAAAAAAAGAATTCAATGATATTGGATCCGGTTATCCTAGTGACCCTAAAACAATTTTATTTCTAAAAAACATAGCTTATGATGACTTACCAGAATTTGTAAGAAGATCTTGGGCAACAATTGAAAGAACAAGATAATGATCCATAGAAATTCTAATTTTTTATATTCATTTAATTTAATCAAACATATAAAGGCAATAACCATATTAAACAGTACAGCAAGTCAATAATGGTATCTGTATATCTGGTTTAGTAGTATGAAATTACAGATCTTATAAAAAAAATTATTGTACAAAAAAAAATTGAAGGTGAATAAATTGTATTTAGGTAGAATATTAGCAGTAGGCAGTACAGAATCTGGAAAATTCGTATCATACAGAGTATCCAGTCGTTCTTTTCCAAATAGAATAGCAAAAACATTTGATAATCGAATATCCATTGTTCCCACAGAAGGAAATGAAAAGGATGTATTTAAAAATCCTTATATAGCTTACAACTCCATTAAGATTGTTAAAGATATTGCAGTAGTATCAAATGGATCCCATACAGACGTAATTGCAGATAAAATCGAATCAGGAATGAATATAAGGGATTCAATAGCTTTATCACTACTTTCAATGGATTATGAGAAGGATGATTTTAATACACCTAGGATAGCTGGAGCAACTACCATCAATGGTGATTCATATATTGGAATAGTAACTCACGAAGATTTAATTGTTGAAAAGGTTCAAAAAGGAAAATGCGCCTACATATCAACATATGAACATACAAGACCAAATATTGTAGATTTCAGAGCTACAAATGCTAAGGAAGCAGCCCAATACATTATGGATCAAGGAAAATTTCAAGATTTCACTAATCCCGTTACAGCAGCAGCTGCATTTGGAATAGACAAATGGGAATTAAATTCTATATAAATATACTTAATAAAAATTAATAAAATAATATTATATAGCAGGTGCAGAAATGTGTGTTGAGCTCATAGGTATCAGTAGGATTCCCCTAATAAGTGAAGGAGATAAGCTTGCAGAAATAATTGTGAATGCATCGCTTTTAGAAAATATCACCATTCATAATGGAGATATAATAGTAATAGCAGAGACTGCAATTGCTAAATCAGAAGGCACAATAATAGATCTTGAATCTTTGACCCCCAGTAAACTAGCAATGGAACTTTCAAAGAAAACAGGAAAAGATCCTAAGCTTGTTCAGTTAATTATTAATGAATCAGCAGAGATAATTAAAGTTGGACCAAATTTTATTATTTCTGAAACTAAACACGGTTTTGTATGTGCTAATGCAGGCATAGATGAATCCAATGTAGAAGAGGGTTTAGCCACTCCTATACCAGAAAATCCAGATAAAAGCGCAGAGCAAATCCGGATAATAATAGAAAATATAACCGGAAAACAAGTAGCAATTATAATATCCGACACCCAAGGACGCTCATTTAGAGAAGGTGCAGTTGGCGTTGCCATTGGAATATCAGGTATTGAACCTCTATGGGACCGAATGGGTGATAGAGATTTATACGGGAATGAACTTCAAACTACAAGTGTAGCCGTGGCAGATGAATTGGCATCGGCAGCTTCAATATTAATGGGTCAAGCAGATGAAGGGATACCCGTGGTAATAATTCGAGGTGTTGATTATTTCAAAAAATTAAGGAATGAAGACACAACTATAAAACCTCTTATAAGGCCCAAAAAATATGATTTATTTAGATAAAAAAAATAAGCCCTTAAATATTGGGTTTTTAATGAAATTTTTTTTAATAAATAGGATTGATCCTATGATAACCATACTCTCAGGCGGTACTGGAACCCCAAAATTGTTGCAAGGGATCGTAAAAGTCGCAGATCCAAAAGAACTAAGGGTAATAGTGAACACTCTAGAAAATAACTATTTCTCAGGAGTATACGTTGCTGCAGATATAGATACTGTNNGAGATCAAATGCCCCGAAATACTTAAAATTGGGGACAAAGATAGAGCCATAAAAATACAAAAAACATTGCTCATGAAAAAATATCCTCTCTCGAAGGTTGTTGACATTCAAAGAAATGCACTGGGTATTAAATCTGAAATAATACCCATGAGTGATGAAAAATCCAATATTGTCATTGTTACAGACAATGGTGAAATGGAATTCCATGAGTTCTTAGTCAAAAATCAGGGAATGCCAGAAGTTGTTGACATAAAATACAACGAAGTATCCCCATCACCAGGACTAATTGAACGTGTAGAAGAATCAGATATGATTATTCTAGGACCATCAAACCCGATTACTTCCATATGGCCCATTATATCAATAGAAGGCATGGATAAAGCCCTTAAAAAATCATATGTAGTGGGAATATCTCCAATTATAGGTAATGCTCCCGTAAGTGGACCAGCTGCTAAATTTATGAACGCTTTGGGGCATGATGTTTCATGTTTAGGTGTTGCAAAAATGTACAAAAACTTTTTAGACAAATTTATTATAGACATTGAAGATATTGGCTACAAGAATAAAATCGAAAGACTAATACCAGAGGTTGTTGTAACAAACACCAACATGAAGAACCTCAAAGATAAAATGATGTTAGCTAGAATGACTTTGGGTGAAATTTTATGATTCAAATGACGTTAATTCAAATTGACAATTATGGTCCATGGACTGTGACTCCCACACCACGGGCCGAAGCAGATCTTCAGATCTTGCAAGCAGAACTTTACGCAGATCTTCAAAGGCAGTTCGCTTCTAAAGGAGGCCTTGTATTCTTCACCCGATTCGACAATATGCTCGCGGTGACAAACGGTGTGGACATGGAGGACCATCTTAGAATACAAAAATCCATTGGAAACAGATACCCCATAACAGTCAGTATGGGAGTAGGAGCTGCTGAAACACCATATGAAGCACAGCGAAAAGCAACCAATGCCCTTCAAAACTACGGCGGAGCCCAATCCGAAGAAAGAACAGAAGTTCTGGCAATAGATGGATTAGTAAAATCCGATGAAAGCTTTGTACAAATTGCACATATAGATATAAATGGAATCACAGATTCTCTTACAGATATAATACCCGCTTATGATACATCTTTCATTGTAAACCGTGTTCAACATTTTCTAATGAAGAAACTAATTGAAAAAGGTTCATTATTATTTTTCATTGGTGGAGACAACTTCATGTCCCCCTGCAATGGACTTACGCCCGAGGGATTGCTTAAGATAATAGAAGAAATAGAAGATGAAATAAATATTGCACTTAAAGCTGGTGTAGGAAAAGCACCTACCGCTGAAAAGGCTGCAAATTTAGCTGATCTCGCACTTGAAGAGATAAGAGGCGGATTCACTTACAATTTAGTTCATGTTATGAAAAATGAAGAATAAAACTCGTTTGAGAGTTTAAATCTTCCTAGTTAATTTTTAATTTTAATCTGAACAAATTTAATTTTGGAACTTAATAAATTATTTTTAAATGGAGGAATCATATTGAAGTTTTAGCGCCTATGGCCGGAATAACAAATGGCCAATTCTGCAGTAAAATGTCAATCTATGGATTTGATGTTTTGACAATAGGAGGATATAACGCAGATCAAAATGCTATAAATGCCGGATTAAAAATAATCGAAAGGGGTAGGCCTGAATTTAATATTACTGAAAATGAACTATATAATCATATAGAAGAAGAAATCAAATTAATAAAAAGTCATAATAATTATAATGGCCAAGTATCAGTAAACCTCCGCTCAAGTTCACCCAAACCTATTATTGAAATATCAAAAATAAAAGAACTCGATATTATAGAAATAAATGCTCATTGTAGACAGCCAGAACTAATTGAATCCAGGTGTGGACAAGCTCTTTTGGAAAATCCTGAAATCCTATACGATTTCGTATCCAAAGTTGTAAAACACTGCAAGAAAAAAGTATCAGTTAAAATTCGGGCAAATGTAGTTGGAGTGGATGATATTACAATTGCTAAAGCAATAAATGATGCAGGAGCTGATTATATCCATGTTGATGCTATGAAACCCGGTTATGATTGTGCTGATTTTGGTGTAATTAAATCTATAAAAAGTAGTGTAGATTTATTTATAATAGGAAACAATTCAATCAGAGATGTGGAATCTGCAAGACAAATGTTTTCATCAGGGGCAGATGGTATTTCTGTTGCAAGAGCCGCTATAAATGGTACGCTTCCCTTTGATCTTTCCGGTGTTTGAAAGTATTTCACATAAAATTTAATTGGCACAAAGAATTTTCAAAAAAGCAATTATCAAATTATATATTGGTTGGATCAAATAATTAATAAATTAATATTCAATAATAAATTAATAGATTATTTAATAAAAATCACAAACTCATAAAAAGGGTGGTTACATGTCTTTTATAGAAGTAAAAAATGTCACAAAAACTTTTAATGGCGTTGAAATCTTAAAAAATCTAAATATGACCATAGACGAAGGAAAAGTTTTGGGTATCCTTGGTAGAAGTGGTTCAGGAAAATCAGTACTCATAAATATGTTTCGAGGAATGAAAGATTATCGACCAGATTCAGGTCAAATTTTGTACACCATTGCAATTTGTCCAGATTGTCTCAGGGTGGAGCCACCTTCAGCAGCAGGTAAGTTGTGTAGTTGTGGATGTGGTTGTGAGTTTGAGCTTAGAATAGTTGATTTCTGGAACTGCGATCGTAAAGTTTTTGCAGCGATAAAACGTAGAATCTCAATCATGCTACAAAGGTCTTTTGCTCTTTACGAAGATGATACAGTCATTGATAATGTTCTAAAATCAATAACCGGACATGATGAAGAAGAAAGTAC
>PLTK01000087.1:0-1395 GCA_003164415.1 Methanobacterium sp.
AGAAATTTAACAAGTCTTTTAAGTGCTGTTGCCTCGGGGAAAGGCCCGTAATAATAAGATCCATCATCAAGTACTCGACGGGTTATGAGCACCCGGGGAAATGTTTCGTTGGTTACTTTTATATAGGGATACCTTTTATCATCCTTTAATCTGATGTTGTAACGGGGCATATGCTTCTTAATAAGGTTTGATTCCAATATTAGTGCCTCTTTCTCGGTGTCTGTTACCATATATTCCAGATGATGGAATTGTTTCATTAGGGCACTGGTTTTAGGATCGAGATCACTTCTAAAATAGGATTTAACCCTCTTTTTAAGAGATTTTGCCTTACCCACATAGAGTATACGGTCCGCAGAATCTTTAAGCAAATAAACTCCCGGTTTTAATGGAAGATCGTCTGGATCATTACTTTTAATCGCCAAAATAGTTCATCTCACAAATTTCTATATAATCCTTGTTTTATTGCATCACATTTAAAATAATATTTTTTTTTATTTACAAAAAAAAATTGGCATCAACCGAATATTTTTATAAATCAATGGTCATTAAGATAAAAGTGTTCTTATATAAAATAATTTAACTATTTGATATTCATCATACTTTAATTTAAAAAATATATATAACTATGTATTATAAAAACCATTATTTTATAGGTATATGTTTAATTCCATCCTGAAATTCCACTTTACATAGTAATCATCGAATTTAAAATTTGTCAAACCCAACAAAACCCCCTAGAGATCTATTTAAATATATCATCCCGAGGTTTAAGTATAATATTTTTGATTTATAATTAAATAAGAATCAGATGGGATTGTGAACTGTAATATAATATAAAATTACTCACCAGAATGATATGGAAAATTAGAATTGTATTTATCCTATTTAAAGCATATAAAGGAAGTAATTATGTTAATTAAACATCTTTACCATTTAATTTTGTTTTGTATTCAATTAAAATATTAGTAGCCGCTTTTAATCTCCTAATTTTATAGAAAATATCTGAATCATCTAATATATCCAGACCCGCATATGTCATATGGCCTTTGGCAGTTTCAAGTATGATTTCATCCTTTGGATCGTGCAATTCATCAATAATATTATCTAACCTATTAACAACATCCTTTAGTTCGTAATTTACATTTCCAATATCTATAACCTCCCTTGTAGATTCGATCATGATATTAATAATACCATTTAATCTTACCGTTAGAAAATTTAGTTCTATTAAAATACCTTCCAGGTCCATAATATCCACACCAGATATTTTTTATAAATTTACAAATAAAGAATTTATATTTTTATTAAATCTTTTTTTCTAATTCTTAACCCTTCCATCATCCTTGAATTAGAAAATTGGAGTTGTTACCGATGTTATTTATATTTATTCTATGG
>PLTK01000087.1:1576-14326 GCA_003164415.1 Methanobacterium sp.
TTACTTAAGAGGAATTAAAAATGTCAGAATTTAAACTCATATCAGCTTACAAACCTTTGGGAGACCAACCCAATGCAATTAAATCCCTTTCAAAGGGGATAAAAAATGGTCTGAAACATCAAACACTCCTAGGTGTTACAGGTTCGGGTAAAACATTTACTATGGCCAATGTTATTAAAGAAGTTCAAAAGCCAACATTAGTTATATCGCATAATAAAACATTGGCAGCTCAACTNNGATGAAATCGATATGATGAGGCATTCAACAACACAATCACTCCTATCCCGTGACGATGTAATAGTTGTTAGCAGTGTTTCATGCATATACGGTATTGGTTCACCTGAAGATTATGGTGGACTGGTTCTCTCTGTTCGAGTTGGAGATAATGAAGGAAGGGAGAAAATAATATCCACACTTGTCCAGATGCAGTACGAACGAAACGATATCGACTTTAGCCGTGGAAAATTCAGGGTACGGGGAGATGTTATTGAAATATATCCAGCACATGGAAATACAGCCATACGTATAGAACTATTCGGTGATGAAGTAGATGCAATAACAATGATAGACCCTCTTCTTGGTAAAGTTAAGAGGGATATGGATAGANNTAGTTGTGTTTCCAGCCAAACATTTTGTAACATCGAAAAATAAGATTGAAGCAGCAATAAAAGATATTGAAAAAGAACTTGAAGAGAGGTTAATTGTTCTGCATTCCCAGAATAAACTTGTAGAAGCCCAAAGATTAGAGCAGAGAACAAGATTTGACATTGAAATGCTACAGGAAATGGGATATTGTACAGGAATTGAAAACTATTCAATGCACTTATCAGGAAGAAATTGGGGAGAAACACCATATACACTCCTTAAATATTTCCCAGATGATTTCTTAACCATTATAGATGAATCACACGTCACAGTACCCCAAATAGGTGGTATGTATGCTGGTGACAGGGCACGTAAAGATAATCTGGTTGATTATGGATTCAGACTTCCATCTGCACGTGAAAATCGACCATTAAATTTTCCAGAATTTGAAATGTTACAGAACCAGGTACTCTATGTATCTGCAACACCAGCCAAATATGAACTGGGCGTAACACAAAATCTGGTAGAACAAATTATAAGACCAACAGGACTTGTAGATCCTGAAATAATGATTAAACCGGTTGTTGGACAGGTTGACCATCTTCTTGGAGAAATTAAAAGGAAGGTTAAGGATAAGCAGAGGATCCTTGTAACCACATTAACCAAGAAAATGGCAGAAGATCTCACAGATTACTATGCCAAGGTAGGTATTAAGGTGAGATATCTTCACTCAGATATAACAACCCTTGAAAGGATAGATATTATAGACGAACTTCGAAGGGGATCATTTGATTGTCTTGTGGGAGTAAACCTATTAAGAGAAGGATTGGACCTTCCAGAAGTTTCTCTGGTGGGAATATTAGATGCGGATAAAGAAGGATTCTTAAGATCCCAAACATCTTTAATACAAACAATTGGAAGGGCATCAAGAAATATTGATGGCCAAGTAGTAATATATGCAGATAAAATAACAGAATCAATAAGATCTGCTGTTGAAATAACCACCAACAGAAGAAAACATCAGCTAGCCTACAACAAAAAACATGGTATAACACCCAAATCAGTTAAAAGAACTGTTAAAGAAAAAATTGATAAGGCTTTAAAACTTAAAAAGAATGCTAAAAATATTTCTAAAGATGAATTAGTGCTTATAATACAGGATTTAGAAGAGGAAATGAAAATGGCATCCCTTAAACTTGACTTTGAATCTGCAGCCAAGATCAGGGATCAGATAAAATACTTAGAAGGAGCTTCAAACTGATGAACACCGCTACAACCAAGAAAGGAAGTATAAATATTAAGGGAGCACGTGAACACAACCTTAAAAATATTGAACTCACACTTCCAAGGGATAAGTTCCTTGTTATAACAGGAATAAGTGGATCTGGTAAATCGTCCCTGGCCTTCGACACCATCTATGCTGAAGGACAGCGAAGATATGTTGAATCATTATCTGCCTATGCAAGACAGTTTTTGGGTCAGATGAAAAAACCAGAGGTTGACTATATTGAGGGTCTTTCCCCTGCAATATCCATCGACCAGAAAACAACCCGTATGAATCCCAGATCCACTGTGGGTACAGTTACAGAAATATACGACTATTTCCGTCTACTTTTTGCACGTGTTGGTACACCTCACTGTTACAAATGTGGAAAGGAAATATCACAACAAACAGCAGGACAAATTGTTGATTCAATCCTGACCGAAAAAGAAGATCGTAAGATACAGATACTTGCACCCATGGTTAAGGACAGGAAGGGAGAGCATCACAAGATCTTTGAAGACCTTAAAAAGAAGGGTTTTATAAGAGTTAGGGTTGATGGTGAAATATCAAACCTTGACAACGATTTTGAACTGGACAAAAACCGTAAACATTCTGTTGAAGTGGTTGTTGACAGGCTGATAATAAGATCAGACGAGGATTTTAAGAAAAGATTAGCAGATTCTGTTGAAACAGCGCTTGAACTTGGGGAAGGATTGGTTATAGTATCATTTATAGAAGAGGATAAAAGCTCGTACGATAAGGTTTTCAGCGAACACTTTGCATGCACCGACTGTGGAATAAACTTCGAAGAGATAAGTCCCAGAATGTTTTCATTTAACAGCCCACACGGAGCATGTCCAGAGTGTAATGGACTAGGAAGTAAGCTTGAAATAGACACAGACTTTGTTGTGCCTGACAAATATCTTTCACTCAATGAAGGAGCTATTTTACCATGGAGTAAATCTGGAAATAAGGACAACTATTACAATCAAATGTTACTGGCTGTTGCAGACCATTATGGCTTCAGCATGGAAACACCATTTGAAGAACTTCCAGATAAATATCAACAATATGTTTTATACGGCACTCCCGACAAGGTACAATTCAATTTCAGGAGAAAAAATAGACAGTACAAGGTTAACCGACGTTTTGAAGGTGTTGTAAAAAGGATGGAACGTCTTTTTATGGAAACACAGTCAAATTACATGAGGAGTTACGTTGGTAAGTTTATGAGCGACCGTAAATGTCCAGTTTGTAAAGGTACAAGGCTCAGACCCGAAAGCAGATCTGTTACTGTGAGTGGTAAATCCATCTCAGAAGTTGTTGAAATGCCCATTAAAAATTCCAAGAAATTCTTTGACGAGGTTGAGTTGAATGAGATGGAACTCTACATTGCAAAGGAAATTCTAAAGGAAATTAAGGAAAGGTTGAAGTTTCTAGCAGATGTGGGCCTTGATTATATCACCCTCGACAGGTCTTCTGGAACATTATCAGGTGGAGAAGCACAACGTATACGTCTAGCAACCCAAATAGGTTCGGGTCTGGTTGGAGTTCTTTACATACTGGATGAACCCAGTATAGGATTGCATCAAAGGGATAATGCAAGACTTATAGAAACACTAAAAAGACTTAGAGACATTGGAAACACGCTCATTGTTGTTGAACACGATGAAGAAACCATAATGTCTGCGGATCATGTTGTTGATATAGGGCCCGGTGCTGGTGAGCACGGTGGAAAAGTAATTGCAGAAGGAACACCTTTAGAAATAATGGAAAATCCAGAATCCATAACAGGAAGATATCTCTCACGCGTTGAGACCATCCACGTACCAGAACGTAGACATGAATCCAATGGAAACTATTTAACAGTTAAAGGTGCAAAACAAAACAACCTTAAGGATATAGATGTTAAATTCCCATTAGGAGTCTTTACATGTATAACAGGAGTGTCAGGGTCTGGTAAAAGCACACTTATAAATGATGTTCTTTATAAGGGTGTAAATGGAAAGTTAAGCCGTAAAAATATGCTTGCAGGTAAACACGACGATATTACTGGTATTAAAAATTTAGATAAAGCAATAATTATTGATCAATCTGCAATTGGACGTACACCACGTTCAAATTCTGCAACTTATACCGGGGTATTTACCTATATCAGGGAAATATTTGCCCAGACATTGGCTGCTAAAAACAGGGGTTATAAACCTGGAAGGTTCAGTTTCAATGTTAAGGGTGGCCGTTGTGAAGCATGTAGTGGTGATGGGATTATTAAAATAGAAATGCATTTTCTAGCCGATGTCTATGTGCCATGCGAGGTTTGTTCGGGTAAACGTTATAACAGGGAAACCCTCGACGTTCGGTATAAGGGTAAAAATATAGCAGAAGTTCTTGACATGACAGTTGAGGAATCACTTGAATTCTTTAAGAACATTCCAAAGATTCATAAAAAACTTAAAACACTCGACGATGTTGGTTTAGGTTATATTAAACTCGGACAACCAGCAACAACACTTTCAGGTGGAGAGGCTCAGCGTGTAAAACTTGCTAAAGAGTTAAGCCGACAGAATACTGGTAAAACCCTCTACATTTTAGATGAACCAACAACAGGACTTCACTTTGCAGATATTAAAAAGCTTTTAGACGTACTTGGAAGGTTAAGAGATTCTGGAAATACTGTTCTTGTTATAGAACATAATCTAGATGTTATTAAAACCGCTGATTACATCATAGATCTAGGTCCCGAAGGTGGGGATGAGGGCGGATATGTGGTTGCCCAGGGAACTCCCGAAGAAATAGCAATGGGTAACAGTTACACTGGAAAATATTTAAAGGATGTTTTAGAAGGTGTGAAACCACAATTCATCGAGATGGTACAAGAGGGAGAACTTGTTAAATCATCATCAAAATATAAATAAATTTTTAAATCCCCCCATTCTCCATTTATAATTTTTTAAACTATATAAATACAAAAATTTTAATTTGTTACGTTTCTCTTTTATTTGTTTGATTTATTCTGATTTTTTTGGTATTTTTTTTCCAATAAAACCTCCAATGGTTGCAGAAATAGTTACTATTAGTATTATAACTGGTAGATAAATTAAAAATGAATGGCTACCAAAATATTTATAATTTAGGATCATATGAATAATTGTAATTATACTTACAAATAATAATCCTTCATAAAACCCATAGCGTGTTTTTCTTTCTTTAGCAAAATAAGTTGCTATAAAACCTCCTAATATATATGCGACCTCAGCCCATATATCACTACTATTTAAAAGTAATACAATATGATATAATAAATCCTATAATTATAGTTACAATCGGATTTTTAAAGTCTAATTTTATTATTTAACCCCCAATTAATTCTAATTCTATATTAATTATATTCAATTATCATAATAATCTTTAATACCTTAAATTGTCAATTAAAATCTAATATTATTGATATTCACACATTTTAATTTAACAAAACATTCTCGGAATATTTATTCAGTTTGTATAAAAAGATCAAGTCTTATCTACTGATATCTTCTTATGTTTTTTATTATGTTCCTTGATTAGTTTCGTTTTTTAATTATCCTCATAAAACAGTAGCATTATATATTTGAAAAATAATGTAGAATTATTATGAATGTTAATATTAATTTAGATAGTTCTATTGAATTTATATTATCAATATCATCCTATTTAGTCGGGGGTATCTTATATTACATTGATATACTCATTTTATACTATAAAATCATTTTTATGGGAGTAAACATAAAAACTAAGGCGGGATTTAAATGTTAATAAATTACACTCTGCTGGCATTAAATCCATTAGCACCACTTTACAGTATTTTCATGAATGCAGAATATTTCTTTGGTTTATTATTATTGTTACTGGTAATTTTAATGGTTGCACTGTTAACTGAGAGAATTGAAAAGGTTAGGAAGTTAAGAACTTTAAATAGTGAACTTACTAGAGAAACTGTAAAACTTGAAGATGCAAATAATGAATTAGAAGCATTTGCATACTCTGTATCACACGATCTTAGGGTGCCTTTAAGGGCTATTGATGGATTTTCACGTATTGTTATTGAAGATTATGAGAAGGAATTGGATGAAGAGGGAGTAAGACTTCTTAATGTTGTCAGGGATAATACCAAAAAAATGGGGCAGTTGATTGATGATATATTATTACTTTCACGTGCTGGTAGACAGGAAATGAAAATTTCCGAGCTGGATATGAGTTCACTTGCAAAAAACATATATGCTGACTTTTATCAGGACACACATGGTCGAACTATAATTTTCAGTGTAGATGACCTTCCGCGGGCAATGGGAGATCGAGCACTTTTAACACAAGTTTTTACTAATCTCATAGGAAACGCCATTAAATTTACTGGAGACAAGAATATATCCAAGATTGAAGTTGGTTTTAACGGAGATAAAGAGGATAACATATATTATGTGAAGGATAATGGTGCTGGTTTTGATATGAAGTATTATGATAAACTTTTTGGACTTTTCCAACGATTACATACTCAGGAGGAATTTACAGGTACGGGTGTTGGGCTATCAATTGTTCAACGTATAATAAGCAGGCATGGTGGGCGTGTTTGGGGTAAAGGAGAGGTGGATAAGGGTGCAACTATATATTTTTCACTTCCTAAATAATTAAATTAAGAATTCGATATTAATATAAAATTTTTTGGAGGAATTTAATGAGCTTAGACGAAGTTGAAATTCTCTTGGTGGAGGACAATCCAACAGATGCAGAACTCACAATGAGGGCCCTGAAAAGAAAAAATTTAATTAATAAATTAGTATGGGTAAAAGATGGAGCAGAAGCACTGGATTTCCTTTTTGCAAAGGGTGAGTATTCAAAAAGAAATGTAAGTGACCTTCCAAAGTTAATACTCCTTGATCTGAGAATGCCAAAGGTTGATGGTCTCGAAGTACTGCATGAAATCAANNGACATAGTTGAAAGTTATAAGTTAGGTGTTAACAGTTATGTGAGCAAGCCAGTTGAATTTGATGAGTTTATCGATGCTGTCTCAACCATGGGTTTTTACTGGATATTAATAAACAAACCACCATCTGAGGTACTTCATGGAACAGATTAAAATATTAATTGTGGAAGACGTAGAACTTGATGCAGAACTCACAGAATACGAATTAAAGCGTGCTAATATAGTTTTTGTTTCAAAAAGGGTCGAAGAAAAACAGGATTTTAAGAGGGAACTTAAAGAATTTAAACCCGACTTGATTCTTGCAGATCATTCACTCCCACATTTTGATGGTGTTTCAGCACTTCAAATATCCAGAATTATGGCTCCAGATATCCCTTTCATATTTGTAAGCGGTAAAATTGGGGAAGACTTTGCAGTTGAAATGCTCAAGAACGGAGCAACAGATTATGTCTTAAAAAGTAATCTTCCAAAATTAGGTCACGCTGTTAAAAGAGCATTAAACGAATCTAACGAACAATTAGAACTTAAAAAAGCTCAAAATGCACTTATGGAAAGTGAAAATAAATATAGAACTCTTTTTGAAAAAAATAAAAATCCTATCCTAGTATTTGATGAAAAGGGAAATTTTATGGATTCTAATGATGCAGCACTCGAGTTCATGGAAATTAAAAGGACCGAATTACTAACCAAAAATTTATCCAACTTTATTTTCAACAATAAAGATGTTAAAACCATTGAAGACGAAGAATTCTGGTTTAAAGGTAATATTTTAGAGGTTAAATTTAATATCAATGGAAAATGTAAGATTTTAGACCTCACAATCACTCCAATTAAATTAGATGATAAAAACATCATATTTGGTGTTGGTAACGATATAACTGAACGTAAAAAAGCTGAAGAAGGAATTTTACGCTCATTAAAAGAAAAAGAGTTATTATTAAGGGAAATTCATCATAGGGTTAAGAATAATTTACAGATTATCTCAACACTCCTAACACTTCAATCATCACAATCCAAGAAAAATAACATCAATGATCTGTACAGGGAAAGCCAGAACCGTATACAATCCATTGCACTGATACATGAAAATTTATATCACTCTAATGATCTTGCCCATATCAACTTTAAAGCCTATGTAAAGGGGCTTATAACGGATCTTTTCGATTCATACGGGGTGAATCCTAAAAATATAAGGATGAGTTTAGATATTGAAGATATTACTCTGGGTATTGAAACAGCCATTCCATGTGGTTTGATAATTAATGAACTGGTTTCAAATTCGTTGAAACATGGGTTCCGTTATGTTGAAACTGGAATGGTTAGTGTATATATTAAAAAGATTGGTAAAACTGAATTTGTGTTAAAGGTTCTTGATACTGGCTCTCCATTTCCAGACGATATAGATGTACTTTCCAATGATTCACTTGGATTAGAGCTTATAAAAAATCTTGTAGATCAGCTGGATGCGAATTTATCTTTTAAGAAGGATATTAAAGAGTTTAAAATAATTTTTAAGGAATTGGAATATAAGGAGAGAATTTAATGGCAAATGAACGTATAATGATCGTGGAAGATGAAAGCATTGTTGCCATGGGTATAAAACATAAACTCGAGGATTTGGGTTACAGGATCGTTGGCATAGAAGCAACAGGCGAAGGTGCCGTTGAAACAGCGTTAAAAGCTGAACCCGATCTGATACTCATGGACATTGTACTTAAAGGGGATTTAGACGGTATTGAAGCCGCGCAAATGATACATGGCCATCTCGACACACCAATCATATACATCACAGCATATTCTGACGAAGAGGTATTGAGACGTGCCAGAATAACCGAACCGTATGGATATATATTAAAACCATTTAAAAAGAGTGAAGTTAATGCCAATATCCAAATGGCAATATATAAACATACCTGTGATAAAAAGAAAAGTGAAATTATTAAAAAAAGAATTTTAGCAGACTTTTATGATTTTATATTAACAGCCATGCCAACAAGCAGTACAGGAACAACTCTTGAGATGAAACAGTTGCTATTAAAGGTTTTTTCTGAACGTTTAGACGAGAATATGTACCCTAAATTTGTTGAAGAACTACGTCCCGAAGAAATAGAAGATAATGAAACTTTATTCACCGAATATGTTAAATGGATAACTAGTATATTCAAAGATTTCGGAATTAAAACCATCTTAAAATCCGAGGAAGATACAATATGTCTAGAATTTTTAAACTGCCCGTGGTTAAATGATGCCAAAACTAAACCCGCCTTTTGCCTCAACTGTCAAGCCATGATGAACCACAGCTACAACTGGACAGGTCTTTCAGGTAGTATAAAAAAGAAATCAAGCCTAACAGAAGGACATCCATCGTGCACATTCTACTTTAAAAGATCTTAAATATGAAATAAAAGAAGGCCATACTATAAATTTTATTCCACTATCTATTCATTAGTAATACAAAGGTAAATTTGCCAATAAACATATAATATATATAGGTGATTCATGATGACAAATGATAGTGGAACAGTTTATCTGATTAAAACTGATAATAGGGAAGAGGGTATAGCAGATCTTCTAGAAAATTATGATATGTCCGATTTTAAAAATAAAAATATTGCTTTAAAGGCCAACTACAACAGTGCAGATCCATTCCCCGCTTCAACACATCTTAAAACCGTTCAGACACTGGTAAGATCCATTAAAGAACATGATCCCTCTAATATAATTCTCGCGGAAAGAAGTGGGATGGGAATCACGCGAGATGTATTAGAAACAATGGGGATATTATATTTAGGGGAAAAAGAAGGATTTGATGTTAGGGTTCTTGATGAAGAGGATATTGATGGCTGGCATAAGATTGATAGGGAAGGTACCCATTGGGTTAAGGGTTTTTATATTTCAAAGATTTTTACAGATGCTGATAAGGTAATCCAAACATGCTGTCTTAAATCCCATAGATTCGGTGGTCATTTCACACTTTCGCTCAAAAATTCTGTTGGACTAGTTGCCAAGACAGTTCCAGGCGGGTCTTATAATTACATGGCTGAACTTCATATATCACCGTACCAGAGAAGTATGATTGCAGAAATAAACAGTAATTACGATGTCGATATGATATTAATGGATGGTATGAAAGCTTTTCTTGACAAAGGACCTGAACAAGGACATCTCATAGAACCTAATTTACTTATGATGTCCAAGGATCGAATTGCAATAGATGCTGTGGGTGTTTCTATTTTAAGACATTACGGTACAACAAGGGATATTTCTAAGGGTAAAATATTCAATCTTGACCAGATCAAAAGGGCAGCGGATCTGGGTGTGGGTGTTACAAGTTCTGACAAAATAAATATTGTTGGATTAAACCCAGAAAGCGAAGCAGTGGCTGGTGAGTTGGATCAAATATTACATAGGGATGAATAGGAAACAAATATTTCGAACCTCCAATCCCAATTATAACCCATAGAAACCTTTAATTTTTTATTTATATCCTAATCAGATACATTTTATTAGCTATTTTTTCCAGTTTAATATTGAAACAATCAAACCCGCACCGCTAACAGCTGCAAAAACTATGAATGCTGTTTTTAAACTGATTAGAAATACTTGGAAGTTTGAAGGCATAATCTGTACATTTCCAAGAAATATTGAGAATATGAATAACATGATTCCAAGACTCATTGTTTGGCCTGAATATATCATGGTTGAAAGTGTTGCCGATCCCATTCCATAATCCCTTCCCTCAATACTTTCAATAAATCTGTTCGTTGTTGGCGATGCAAATAATCCCAATCCAATACCAACCAGTATTAGTCCAGTTATAGGAATTAAAAGACTGGTATAATAGTTTAACTGTGATAATATCAGAAGTCCAAGGGTTGTAACAACCATACCTGCCACTGCAAATATTCTTTTATCAATTCTGTCCGATAGTCTGCCAACGGGGGTGGATAATAAAGCCACCATTAAGGGTTGTACAGATATTATAAGTGCAGTTATTTGGGGCCCTAAATGAAGTATATCCTGGAAGTATAGGCTTAAAAGTGCCCACATGGCAGTGGTTGCAATGTTCATTAGGAGTAGTGATAGGGCTGATAGTGAGGATACCCTGCTTTTAAAAATGCTCAAACGTAGAATAGGGGTAACAGATTTTTTCTCGTTTATAATAAATACTGCAAAACCCAGCACTCCAGCGAGTAATATTATTCTTCCAATACTATTTTGGAAGGTTGAAAATCCGTACAAAACAGCAACTATGGATAATGTATATATTAATGAACCTTTTAATTCAAATTTCTCCCCTTCAGAACCTTTCCATTCCCCAAGTAGTCTTAATTTTATGAGAATGATCAATAAAAGTCCAAATGGTATGTTGAATAGGAAAATACTCCTCCAACCAAAGTTTTGAGCGAGAAATCCCCCTAGAATAGGGCCTAAAAATAGTCCAATATACACAGCGGTAACATATATTCCGAGTGCTTCACCCCGCTGATGTGATGGATAAACACTACTTAGAAGGGCAACTCCAGTCGCAAATATCATTGAACATCCAAAGCCCTGCATGAAACTGAAAATAATTAGAGTACTTCCTGAATTTGAAATACCGGCTAATAATGATGCAACTGTATAGACAATAATACCATAGGTAAAAATTTTTTTACGGCCAATTATATCACCCAGACGTCCAAATGGAAGTATAAATGCTGCATTGGCTAAAACAAATACCGTTGGTATCCAGCTGAGTAGAATTATATTAACTGCCAGGTCTTTTTGAATAATTGGAAGTGCAATATTAAGGGAGGATCCCATAAATGGTATTAAAAATGAACCTAATGCAACAACCAATAGTGCAGTATTTTTAACCTTTTTATCATAATTTTTATCATAAACCATACGATCAGAAATATTATTACCTTCATACACCTTAAAGATTTATAACAGCATTAAATCAACGATACATTCAATTAGGATATTGTATCTATCCCATGTGTACTCGGGTAGGTTATTGGAAATGTAATGATTTAATAAGTTATAGAATTAAAAGTAATTCAATGAATATAGAGACTGGTGATGTGGATAAATGAGCCTTATAATAACTTATATTGGAAGCAAAGGATGCGTAATAGTTGGAGATAAAAGAAGGATAGGATTCTATGGGCCTGAACAAGCAAGAGAGAAGCTTGAAGAAGAACTTTATTCCGGAAAGATAAATACCCGGGAAAAGCTTTTGAAAAAGGCAGATGAGCATGGTATTACCATTAAAATTTCTGATGATGCCGAAAAAATTCGTGAAAGAGATGATGTGGTTATTGGAGAGGTAAGGTCAAAAACCACATTAGAAACTAAAAGAAAAAGAATTTATGCAACAACCGGTACTTACAGCATGATTGAACTCATTGGATCAGATGTGCAGACAATGAAAAGTGGTGAAAGTGCTATTATAGTTTTTGGAAATAAATATACCCAGAAATTAGCCGAAAAATCCGTTAACAAATTTTGGAAATCTAAAATAAATCTACTCGAAGTGGGAAAGATCTTTGAAACTGTGATGGACCAAGTAGCGTTGGAAACACCATCTGTTAGTCCTGAACATGATATGATAATCAAATATCCTAAAATCAAAATAAAAGATGCAAAGGAACTCGTTCGTAAGACCATAATTCAAGATGTTAAGGAACTTTCTATGTGGCGTGAAAAGCTCAGAGAAAATATGGTTACAACGTCAAAAAACATTCAGATGGCCACCAAAATTATTATTACTGGAGATATTGGCACTGTTGATTATGTTAAAGAAAATGAAATTGGCATAATTCTCGATAAAGGAATAGAAGCTCTTAATAAGGATTGGGAAGTGTTGGCTAAACCATCTGAAACAATTAAAATGACAGTTGAAGATATATCCAAAGTATCTAGGGGAGATTTAGCTGTTATTGAAAATGAAAATCT
>PLTK01000223.1 GCA_003164415.1 Methanobacterium sp.
CATATTTAGAGTGTAGAACAACTTATGTTCCAGGGCTTTTGAATCAAAGGGACATTATTGATATAGCAAAAAATATTGAATGTGACGTATATACAATCCAACAGTTCAATAACAAAACAGTGCTGGATGAAAAACTCAAAGTAATAGAGAGCCCGTCAAGAAAAGAGCTCTTTGATATTGCAGAATCAATTAAACCATATCAAAAAAATATAAAAATAAAAACCTCCGAATTTGGGGATGAAATAATCAAATAACATTTTAAGATGAATATTAAAGAATAATAAATCGTATCAATAATTAAATTTAAGGGAGGGTTCCCCATACCAATTTTACTCTTTGGAAACCGACACGTCGAACTTATAACAGGTAAAAAAACAGCAACCATAAGAAAGCTCTGGAAAAAACCGTTATCTCCAGGGGATAGATTACACTGTTACTGGAATCTTGTTTCAAAGGAGCGGAAAAAGCTTTTTGAATCTAGAGTTACCGATGTGGAGGTCGTTAAATTTGGGGATCTTATCAAAAATGATTCATTAGCACGGGAAGAAGGATATAAAAATGCAAAGGAGCTTGAAGTCGATTTCAAAAAAATATATCCCGAAGATACTGCTGATTCATCTTTATTTCAAGTTATAAGATTTAAAAAGTTACCAATTGAAGATTGGGAAGGGAAAAAAATAGATGAAAAATCTATGATCACTAAACGGGCAGATATTCTTTTTGATGTTGGTAAATTTAATAAATCCGTTGTATGTTACAGTGCCGCCCTAAAATTTGATCCAAATGATGTTTATCTATTAAATAAAAAAGGAGATAATTTATCACGTTTAGGAAAGTTTGAAGAAGCAATTGAATGTTATGATAGGGCCATTAAACTCGATAACCAAAATGAATATATCTATAATAACAAAGCAATAGCCCTTCTTAACTCAAATCAGCCCGAAAAGGCCCTTAAATGTAGTGATAAAGCCATGGAGCTCAATAATAGTAATGAATTTGTTTTATACTGGCGAGGATTTATCATGGAAATGCTTGGAAAATTTGATTCAGCAATGCGGTGTTATGATAAAATCCTAGAAATAAATCCTGAAGATCCAGATGTATGGAATGCTAAGGGAAATATACTATCAGAGCTTGAAAGAACTGAAGAAGCCCTATATTGCTATGAAAAAGCTTTAGAGCTTTGTCTTGAAGAACCTCCTGATGCAGCTATGTGGAATCGTAAAGGTAATGCATTAATGGAACTTGGTAGATTTGAAGAAGCTCTTCATTGTTATGACGAAGCATTATCTATGGAAAATGAAAATGATGCATTCAATTGTAATAAAGGAGTTGCTTTTTTAGAATTGGGCAATTATAATGATGCAATTGAATGTTTTAGAAAAGCTTTGGTTATAAATCCTTCTAATGAAGATGCCAGAATACTAAAAGATGAATGTTTAGAGAACCTATGATAAAATTTTAATGTTACCCCTAATAAATCATTTATTATTAAGTAAGAAGATATTAAAGTTTTAATGGTAAGGTTTTATAGATTTATAGAAATTTAGTGATTGTAATGTGGGACAAATTAGAAAACGCTCGTGATTGGTTTATAGAACAATCAACTCCAGTTAAACTTGGAATTGTTATATTTGCAGGTGTTGTTATTATTTTATTAATATTTTTGATTTTAAGTTTAGTTTTTACCAATGATGCACCCTTAACCGGGAATGCCCTTACAGAATATGAAGCATCTTGTAATGTTATTAGTTTTCAAGAGTTAAACAGTAATTTAAATAATTATAATGGGCAACATTTCAAATTTACAGGCCAAATAGTTCAAATAAATGAAAATAATGGTGTGACTGATATTGTTCTTGCAGTTACACAAGTAAATGGAGGTTGGTCACCCACAGACCTGATATATGTTACTTATAATGCAAAAACAACGTTTAATATTGGAGATGTGGTTATTGTATATGGTGATGTTTCGGGCAGTTACAATTACATATCAGTTTCACTTGGAGAGTTAAAGATCCCTCAGCTCACAGCTAGATATATTGAATTAGAACCTACTACCGGGGCAATTGTACCTATTCCATTTACAGGTGTATCAACTAACACTTCTAATAATACTACAAACTCATCGGGAAATGTTTCTCCAAATGCTCCAACAAATGGCAGCAACCAACATTCCACAAAACCAATTTAATTGAGATTTTAGTTTATAAATTAGTCAGATAAATCAAAATTGGTGTAAACTATGAATGATTTTGGATACATAATTAAACAGGATAAAGTGAAGTTTGTATATTCTGGATCAGCAAAGGAAAAAGTTCGTATTTTTGGAAATTTTATGGGCTGGTCAGAAGATGATCCAGAATGGAAAATGCATTATAATTCTGAAAGCAGTAAATGGGAATTAGAAGTATTAATCAGTAAGATCAAAAGTGGTATAATCGGAGATTTTTATGAATTCACATTTATTGTAGATGGTGATTGGATAGATGCGGATAAAAATGCTCCGAATCTTAACTTCTGTCCAGGTTATGGTTACAGGTATTTGTTGAATATTTAAATAGAATTTGAAATTATAGAAATCTGTATATTTTTTTTTTATATCTTTAAAAATCCATCAGGAGCCAAAGAAGTTGCCAGCATAACCGTATTTATATCTCTGTGTTCTAACCAGTTTCTTGTTTTCCTGTTTTTATCATCTAACCAGAATTTTTCTATGGTTTCTCCAAGAGTAGCATATTTATCCAATTCATTTAATCTACTTTCTAAAGATTTTCTTGAAAATTTAGAGTTGTTGTGAATTAAATCCCTAATAATTCCCAGTCCCTTAATACCGATTGAAAGACCTAATTCTCTAAATGCTAAACGGTAGTCTGCTGATAGCTCCATAGGATTGTTGGATATGTAAGATCTGATTCCAATAATCGTAGAGTCTAAAATTGTTTCAAGAAGTTCAAATAGATTATATCCATTATTTATTAACTGGATTATCCAAGTAGCATCTGATAAAAGCCCACCTAAACCTAATGGATCGTCTGTTACCATAGAAATGCCGTGGCATATTTTTTTCATGTCCTCCTTCTCATAAACCAGGGATTTTTCAACATTTTCCCTCAAATCCAGATTATCCATTTCGTTTTGAATTTCACAGTAGGTTACATAGCCATCTATAGGATCATGCTGACCCATGGATGGTACTAATGGGCGATTTAGATCTATGCTCATTTTCCAGTACATTCTCTTTTTTATGCCATGGTTGGGCATATAGGTAAATTTTTTATGCGCTGTTTTTGCTAGTTCCATGGCCCATTTAATATATTTTTTATCTCCAGTAATAGTTGAAGTGTTGTTTAGAGCATGCATCCATTTGGTTAGATAATGATAATACTGCCCATCCCTATCCCATTCAAGACTTTCGTTAAATGGTTCATTTGGACCGCGTTCGTTCATTTCTTTACCTATACGTAATCCTCCTTGTGTAGGATGATTTTCACCATCATCCATATTCAAACCGCTTATCCAAACTCCTTTTTTATTTCCATGACTATATTTCCCTAAAATGTGATGCACTTGGTAAATAAGTGTTAAAGCTAAATTTAAGTATATCTTATCGTTTGTACGATTGTAAAGTTCTAAAAAGTTACAAACTGCAAAGGCATCTGTCCATAAATAACGCGTAAGATGACTACTTTCAGGTGCAAGTCCTGTATTGCTTGCAAATTCCGACATGCAATCATTTAATAGTCCTGTTGAATTTTGTTTCATTTTAAAATTTTATCCTTAAGTATATTTACCTATTGTATATTATGTTATAGAAAATTAATAATTTTTTCGAGTTTTTATAAAATATCTACCAATAATAGAAAAGTATATAAGCATATACTTATATACTTATGAAACATGATGTTGAGGATGAATTCTGAACATGGCGATGATGATCTTTCCGAAGAATTGGAAGAATTATTCAAGGCACTAGGCAATATTAACCGACTAATATTGATCTACAACCTCGCATCTGGTGAAAAGGATAAATTTAGCGTTACTGAAATGGCTAAAATGATGGGTTGTACACAACCTGCAGCATCACAACATCTTAAAGTACTAAAAACTGTGAAGATCCTCGACGCAGAAAAACAAGGCAATTACATCTATTACACCTTTAACCAGAACGCCCTATTAAAACACAAAGAAAAAATTGATTTTTTATTTAAATGTGTTTTAACAAAATGCAAACAATTAGAAGAATAAAATTTAAATGGCCAATATTAAGGCCTTATAATCAAATTTACACATCCCGAGTGATACCATGAATGAAATGAACATTAATAAAAAATTATCAGTATTAGTTATACCCGATAAGGTCCTATTACACGAGACAAAAATGACCTTAAAGATAGGTAAAGAAGTTGGTAGTAATATATACAACAAAGTTGCAAAGGATGATTTCTACGCCATTGCAGTAGCTGTAAAAGAAGATAATATAGAAGGATTATACTCAGAATCAGACTTATATAACATAGGGACATTAGTCAAAATTGATAGTATCAAAGCAATGAGAGATTTCTATCAAATAATGGTCGATATCGTAGAAAGGGTTGAAATAGAAGAGATAACTCCTGAAGGCTCTAGTTTCAATGCTACTTACAGATTAATGCCCGACATCGTTGATTTAGACAAACAGGAACAAGAAGAAATTCTAGAACATATAAAAGACTTGGTTAGTGAGATAAGTAGAAACTTCAAGGGTTCAAAGAACTACGTGGATCAAGTTATTCAATTAAATGATATAACAAAAGTTATTGGATATGTATATCCCTACATGAGATTGTCCGTATATGAACAGCAAGAATTATTAGAAATCCGCTCTTTAAAGGAGAAAAGTCTTAAATTCCTCGACATATTGATCGATCAGAAAGAATCCATAAAATTCCAGATGGAAATGGCCGCCAAGTTCAACGAAGAAATGAACAAGAACCATAGATCAAACATGCTTAAAGAACAATTAAAGGCTATCCAAGAAGAGTTAGATGATGCCGAAGGTACCGGTAGCAAAAAAGATTACAGGGAACTTATAGAAGAAGCAGAAATGCCCGACGAAGTCAGAGAAGTTGCCCTTGAGGAAGTCCAAAAACTTGAACGACAAGGACCACATAGCTCTGAAGAGAATGTGATTCGAAATTACCTCGACCTCTTAACCACATTACCATGGGGCAAAAGCAAAATAAAAGATATTGACATAGGAGCTGCAAGGAAGTTACTGGATGATGAACACTACGGCCTTGAAAAGGTTAAGGATCGTATTATACAGCACCTTACTGTGATGAAACTAAAACAAAATAAACAAGGGTCTATCCTTTTATTAGTAGGTCCACCTGGAACTGGTAAAACCAGTTTAGGAAAAAGTATTGCAGAAGTTTTAGGAAGAGAATATGTAAGGATCAGCCTGGGTGGTGTAAAAGATGAAGCAGAAATCAGAGGCCACAGAAGAACCTATCTCGGAGCATTACCCGGTAGAATCATACAGGGAATGAAGAGGGCTGGTGAAAAAAATCCAGTATTCATCTTGGATGAAGTGGACAAACTGATGGCAGCCTACAACGGAGATCCTGCAAGTGCACTTCTAGAAGTATTAGATCCTGAACAAAACGACAGCTTTTCAGACCATTACCTTGATGTGCCCTATGATCTGTCTGATGTGTTCTTCATTGCAACTGCAAATTCCTTAAGAGATATTCCAGGACCCCTCAGGGATCGTATGGAAATTATTGAAATAGGAAGTTACACAAGCCATGAGAAATTCCATATTGCAAAGGATCATTTAATATCAATAGTTCTTGAAGAACATGGATTAGATGAAACCCAACTTCAAATAGATGATGAAGCATTAAAAACCATCATTGAAAAGTACACCAGAGAAGCAGGAGTAAGAGGAATCAAACGTCAACTATCTGCAGTTGCAAGAGTTGTATCAGAAAAAATTGTAGTTGGAAAAGTTGAAATCCCGTACATAGTTAAAGCGGATATGCTTTATGATATCCTTGGTCATGAACTAACCCAGTACGATTTAGCAGGTAAAAATAACCCTCCCGGAGTCGTTACAGGATTAGCATGGACACCAGTAGGTGGGGACATTCTGTTCATTGAAGGTGCATTCATGCCAGGAAGCGGTAAATTGACCTTGACAGGACAACTTGGTGATGTAATGAAAGAATCGGCGAAGATTTCCCAGAGTCTGATCCGATCCAGACTTGCATTCAACCTGAAAAGTGTAGAATTTGATAAGAAAGATCTACATATACACGTCCCTTCAGGAGCAATTCCTAAAGATGGACCTTCAGCAGGTGCAGCCCTCTTAACCACCATCGCATCACTAGTAACTGGACACGAAGTAGATCCTAAACTTGCAATGACCGGTGAAATCTCACTTAGAGGTGCTGTACTTCCTGTAGGTGGAATCAAGGAGAAGGTTATAGCTGCCCACCGTGCAGGAATTGAACGTATCATTCTCCCTAGAGAAAATCTAAAAGATTTAGACGATGTTCCTAAGGATGTTAAGGAGGAAATAGAATTCATACCAGCAGATACTGTGGAAGATGTTATAAAAGAGACCATTGGAATTGAACTACCAAAACCTATGATGCTTGAAATGACAAATGACCACGTACCCGGTGGTGCAGGATTATAGTCTAAATAGATTTATTTTCCATCATTTTTTTATTTGATGGAAATAACTTATTTTTTTTAATATTTTAATTATTATTTTTTTAATATTTTTTATATATTTATTGCAATATCAACAAGTTTGTTAACAGTTCTCCAGTTTCTTGTTGTGGCAGATATACCTAATTTCTTTTCAAAAAAATTATTATTTAACTTGGTTCTCCCATACCCGTTTGGTAAGAATAGATAAATTTCCCTTTCAATAATGTTATATTTATCAGATTTATTTTTATTATTCTCATCAATAACACAAGCTAAATCTTTGATCAAATTTTCAGATGGAATATCAGACAGGAAAGACATAAATATGTTTAAGATCCTCTTGTTTGAATGGATTTCCATTTATCACATTTATCATATCATTTTTTGTTCTTATCAAAATTTTAACATCAAAATCAAATATTTCTGCTATTTTTTTCTCAATTATACGACTCAACTTCATCTTATCATATTCTTCACTTCGGAATACCACATTTCCACTTTGTATGTAAGTCTTTACATCTTTAAAATCTAATGAAGTGTAAAGTTCCTTCAACCTATCCATCTTAACCTTTTTTCCACCGACATTTATTCCTCTTATCATTGAAACATATGTTAACATAGTAGATAATTATCTAGACATATGATTAAAATTTTTTTCCAATAAAAAATTATGATTAAAATAGATTATTTGAAATAAAATTTTGGTGAAAGCCATTTTTACTTTCTAATAAAGAGTTAGAACACTATTATGTCAAAGTTTCATCATCACTTTTTATGGCTGCATTGTTCCTGGGAGGAGCATGGTTTGCACTTATAATATTTAGAACCTTTGTATTTGTAGGGGGACGTGCATGAGAAGCTACACACACCTAGCAGGAGCAATACTATTCTATCTAATATTTGCATTCCTATTTAATCAAACCCATCTAATAGTAGGTATTTTCTTTGGAAGTTGGGCATCAGTAACACCCGACATCATAGACAGGATACTAAACACACACAGGGGATATGGCCACTCAATTTTCTGGTTAATACCATTCATAGTTGTTGCATAGTTGTTGCATNNATGGAACTCCTGAGTAAATTCTAAATTCCTCGGAGAATACAGGAGTATAATTGATCTATTTTTTAGGGAGATCATTAGGATATCTGAATCTTAACTATTATTTATGGAAAAGTAAAGTACGAATTATAAAACTAGTTAAAATGACATGAATAATCGAATTATGACACGTAAAATGACATAATTACTAAATCTAAATTTTATTTGAAATATAATTTACTTCGTTAAATTACACTATAACGAAGTAAGAAAAATAATCTATCAAGTAAAGAATTGTAAACATAGTTTATCCAAATTTGTTTAATAATAAATTATTGCATTCATATATTCTATTTAGAAATCAATTTTCCATGGTTTGAAATAATATAAATACAATTCGATTTTAAAAATTATTTAAACCTTACGAATATGTGATGTTGGATATAGGTGTGCGCACCCATTTATGATGATTTTGGAGATGTTTTAATTCAACAGTAGTCAACTACCCATAAGATCAACTATAATCTTCCCAATGTAATAGGATCTTGATGATTACATCAATACAAATTGATTGGAGAGAGAACATTAAAATAAAATTGCAAATTTGTTTAACAAATTATTTTAATGGTAGAAACAGCAATTTCATATATTGATTTATATAATTTGATTTTCATGTATCCAAATATTGAATAAAAAAATTAATCAAATTTATTTATATACTATTTGAGATGGGAATCGGATTTTTAGGGATCATGAATTTCTAATAGTTTCCTGATAAATTAATTTAATTTTCAAGTATCAACAGGAATATAATTTATTCTAATGGGAAAAAAATTTTCTTTCTCTAAAATATTATTAGTTTAAAAATCCATTATTCTGGTAACAAAAAATTTATTAAAATAAATATCATATTTTAGTCTTCTCAATATAAAAAAGACATTTATTTTGCCAACTACATCCAGAACATAATGATACAACATGCTCATGATTCAAGTTTTTATTGACAGTACTGAATCCTTCAGATACCGTATAAATATGTTTCAAATCTAAATTGGCTTTTTCAATAACTGATCTATCAACTTTACTTATTTCATCAACGGACCCTTTGATACATCTTCCATTAACATCGTGGGGACATTCAAAACACAGCTCATCAGATTTAACAACAATTTGGAGATAGTAAAGAGGATTTGATCTTAAAAAATAAGTAACTCTTTCCATATGTAATACAAATCCCTTTGTATAACCGTAACCTTGAAATCCCTGTATACAAAGGAGATGATGGGCTCTGATCCTAATGGGATCAGAATATTTTCCACTTTCCATCATTATCAACAGAATTTTCTCCTTCATTGAAAGGTTCTTTAGGAGTTATAGCTTTGGCAAGTGCTGCTGCTCCCCCTATTTTTAAGATATCCCCTACAATGAAAGGTAATACCCCCATTGCTAATAAACTCCAAATTCCAGGTGCTGATCCATTTACTAAATATAACCATGCACTCAGCTGGACTAAACCCGGTATATAAATTAGGAAGAAACTAGCAAACATCAATATCCCAAGCATAGGCATAAAACTTCGAGCTTTGACATATTTATCGGCAAAATATCCTATGAATAATGCTGCTAAGACAAATCCAATTAAAAATCCACCATTTGCTCCGATAATGGTTCCTAATCCTCCTGTACTTCCAGCAAACCATGGTACACCAGCCACTCCTATTGCTAAGTATATAATCATGCTTAAACCGCCCCAGTATCTTCCTAGAAGTATCCCTGCTAGTAGAACTGCAAATGTCTGGGCGGTTATTGGTACTGGAGTCCATGGTAATGGTATAATTATTTGAGCCATGAGTCCTGTCATGCACGCCATGAAGAAAGCCATTACTAGTTTGTTAGCATGTGAAGTTTCAGAACGCCATTTAAAAAGTGAATATCTCTTTTCAAAATAATTGTCAATTGTTATCTCCATCAAATTCCTCCCCAAATTAAATTCACTTAATCTATCCACAATAATTTTATTCTCTAATAATCTGTAAATGTAAATAAGTTATTATTTGACTTATATAAAACTCCAAAGTATCTTATAAAACCTAGAACCTAAATTATATTATTCTCTTAATTTATTAGATTCAAATATTATAAATACTTTTTTTCTTTAAAATTTGAGACATATTCATTCTGTTGTAGGGTATTTAATTACAAAATTTAGTGGGAATAAATATTAAGTTTATATAGAGTAAAAAATCTATTATACTAATTTTGCCCGGTCATACACATTTTTAAGCGTGTGCATATCCACACTTGTATATATCTGAGTAGTACTCAAGTTAGCATGCCCCAAAAGCTGTTGTATTGCCCTTATATCCACCCCATTTTTTAACAGGTGAGTGGCAAAGGAGTGTCTTAATATATGTGGTGTTACTCTTTTTTTAATCCCCGCTGCAACCGCATAATCTTTAATCATCATTTGAATATATCTAGGAGTTAAATGGTTTCCAGATCTATTTACAAAGAGATAATCACTTTGATCACCTCTTACTGAAAGGTATCCTTCTAATAATATTTTTGTTTCTTCATCAAAGAGGACTATCCTATCTTTTTCACCCTTTCCCCTTATTCTAAGAGTTCTATCACGCAGATCTATACTATCTGTATGGAGCATGACAAGTTCAGATACCCTCAGTCCAGATGAATAAAGTAATGCAAGGATAACCTTATTTCTAAGTCTTAGAAACTCTGATCTTTCAGATAGGCCCTCTTCATCCCCACATTTATCCATTGCATTTATAAGGATAGTTACCTCATTCTCATTTAAAGATTTAGGTAGTGATTTTGTTCTTTTAGGAGTTTTAACTTCTTTTAAAACACCTATACCTCCAAATTCGAAGAATTTTTTCGCAACAACAGTCACTAGGTAAATATAATTCTGAGAAACATTTTTCTCACGTTTAAGATAGCGAATATATCTTTTAAATGCCCTTAAAACTAATCTTTCATCATAAAGATCTTCTTCTTTCTGTAAAAATCTATGAAAATTGTTTATTATTGATCTATAAGTTTTTATGGTACTTTTTGAGTAGTTCC
>PLTK01000099.1 GCA_003164415.1 Methanobacterium sp.
TCAGTTTTTTCACTGAAATCGTTTATCATGTCCCTATGGGATAATTTGCCAATGGAATTTCCAATTATGCCTCCAAGCAAAGCACCTCCACTGCCAGAATACTTTAGTATACCTTTAAAAAGGTTATTAACTGCATATATTGCCATGTAATCTGAGGAAGTTACTGTGTATACTTGTTCAGCAATTCCCTGTCTTATTGGCATTGCAAACCCACCACAAACAACATCACCGAGTACATCGTAGATAACAATATCTGGATCGATGTTATCTATTATTCCGTTATTGTCAAGTAATTCAATGGCTGCTATAATTCCACGACCAGCACATCCAACACCCGGTTCTGGACCTCCAGCTTCAACACAATACACACCATTATAGCCTTCAAATACAAGATTATCCAGGTCGTTTGAACCGCTTCTGACTGTATCCATCACAGTTGGTATTGGTTTTCCTTTTCTTAGTGTGTTTGTAGAATCGTTTTTCGGATCGCAACCAACTTGCATTACACTGTATCCCAGGTCTGATAATGCTGCGCTGAGATTGGAAGTTGTTGTTGATTTTCCAATTCCTCCCTTCCCATAAATTGCTATTTGTTTTCTTTTGCTCATCTAAAAACCTCTTTAATTTACTTTTATTATTCTATTTGGGCCATTATAATCTTTTAATGATTTTAAAATCTTTATACAAATCTAATGATTCCATCAGACAAATTTTAATAGTTAATTTAAATTTCCATTCAAAATTTTGTGTGATAACGTATGGGATGATAAACCTTAATATCTATGGCTGTAGCATGATTTTGTGATAGGAGTTCTAATGGCAGTTAGAATTTTTTTCAACTAATCTTAAGGTTCATCCCATACAATTATTACGGTTATAAATTGGTATTGATATTTACTTACATATTGACAAGATATTACCTCCGATTTTATGTTCATGTTGATTATTTTACAATGGCCCTGCGTATGTACTGATGAAATCTTCCATTAGTCTGAGTCCGCCAGCATATCCTGTATAACTATCTCCCAATATTACTCTGTTATAAGAAGGGAAACCAACTGTTATATGAAGAGCACCGAGTTCTGACATTGCTGTAGGTGCTTCTAGAGAGCTTGAAAAGAGGAACTGGAAAGGTCTGTCCCGGAGTTTCTCTCTTGCTAAATGGGAATCATTTTCAAAGAATATGTCGGGTTTTACAGGGGTTTCTAATTTATCTGTGATCTCTTTGATAATTGCGTCCCTGTACTCTTCTGGTGGATTATCAGTTATTTGTATAATATCTGGAAGGTATCCCACTTCATTAGCTAAAAACTGTGTTATGTTAATAACTGCATTGGTATCAGCTACAACAGCAAAATATGAATGTGGACGCACTAGAATAATCGCATCTCCAGCATATTCAAAGAAACGATACGCTTTACGCTCTTCATTATCAATGAATTTTTCTACTACTTCAGTAGGAACGTCCAATTTTTCCCCTACTGTTCTTAAGAAATTATTGGTTTGTTTAGGTCCTACTGGAACACTTGGAAAAGTTATAAAAGGTGTATCGAATTTTTTTTCTAACTTTTTAGCTATTCTGTGTCCATTCCATGAAGAGAGTATTATATTGTATTCGGCTTTTGGTATTTCCTTTAATTTTTCAAATCCATTAAACTCTGTAAAAATTACATTGGCCTTTAAACCTATGCTATCTAAGAGTTTTTTTACGGCATCAACCTCTCCCTTCCAGAATATATGCTGGTAGGGCACTATACCAAATACATTAACTAATCCCTTCTCCTTGGGTAATGGCTCTAAGATCTGGTCGATCACTGCTTCAAAAAATAGTTCATAACCCTCATAGGAGCTTCCGCTAAAACCTGGTGCATTGATATTAATCAGAGGAACTTTTCCTTCGAAATCACGAATTACTGCTTCCACATCATCGCCTATTAATGATGGGATACATCCTGATATAACTGCAAATGCATCTCCTTCCATGAGTTCAGCAGATGATTCAATTAATCTTCTAAGCTTATCTTCACCACCGAAGATAACGTGTTCCTCAACAAGACCCGTGGTAGGAGTACTTGTACCACCTACTGGCCCTCCTGCATTTTGTCCCCCGGCGTATAATTGTCCGAAAAGCTGTCCAAGTCCACATCCAAGTCCTGCATGTAACAATGGGACTAGACCGTAAATACCAAGAGTGGTTGCATATGCCCCTGCAAGGGCACATGAATATTTGGGAGCTTCCACAAATTCTGTTCCTAATGTGTTGTCAAACACTTCTTCTTCGACTTTTTTCTCTTCTTTTATACTCATTTAAAAGTCTCCTCTTTCAAGTAGTGTAATGGATTTGGCTGTTCATACCACCATTCTTTGTAACTGTCGGATGTTTTTCGTTTTAAGTTCTTTTGGAATGATGTACTATCCAGTGACTGGAGTAAAAAGTTTCCAAACGCTACTGCACCTGCATATCCACTTTGGGCACTCCAAGGATCTGGATCTGCTCTTAATGAATGTATCCTAGTCACATTTTTCTCTCTCTTGTAAGCTCCACCCTGGAATGGGCATGTTAATGTAATATCCGGATCCCTAGTTCTTGTAACGTGTGCCTGTTCTGCTGCTTGGAAGGTATTTACCAGTACATCAACATCTCCTATGTCATTTACGAGTCTTTCAAGATCTTCTAATATTAAATTATCAAAGTCCTGGGTAAGTGCTGCCGATGATTTGAGTCCTAATTCATCAAAGTACGGAAGCTGTGACAAGAGTCTTCCCTGTCCAAGTGCTCCAAGAACTTCAATTTCACCGTCTCCCTTAAGTTTTTTAAATTCATCTTTGATTGCTTCCAATTTAGGAGACCATACCTTATGTTCTTCTTCGATTAAAGCCTCAATTTCCTCTTCTTTGTCAGTATATTTACCAATTTTTCTTAACCATTCATCTGTATTTCTAATTCCTGTTGGTGGTGGGTATAAGAAGAATGGTACGCCATATTCTTGTTCAAGACCTCTTGAAATGTAATCTGTGTAAGTTGGGCATAATGGTGCTGTTACTGCTGCTTCTCCTAGTTGTTCAAACTGTTCAACAGTTGCAAATTCTGGAACAAAATTTACTCTAAGCCCTACTTTGTTTAACAATCGTTTTATCTCTAAACGGTCCTGCCATGTGTATGATAACATACTTGCAACATTTACCAAGTCTTTCTGTTCTTTCTCGGGTTTTTTGACCAGATATTTAAGTACTCCATGCCAGAATGCATCGTATCCGGTCTGCACTAATCTGGATCTAACTCCTTCACAGTGTATAGGTACTATGGTTGCTTTAACTTCTGGCTGGATTTCAGCTACTGCACCTTCAATGTCTTCCCCTATAACACCCGAAGTACATGTGGTCAATATGAATATTGCCTTAGGGTCGTATCTCTTTTGAGCCTCTAGAACTGCTCTTTTTAATTTTTCACTAGCACCGTATACCACATCTTTCTGCTGGAGATTTGTTGTGATCCAGTTTAACTCATAATGTTCGGGTCTTCCGAGTTCTGTGGGTATTCCTCTAAATAGTTCCCTATATCCTAATGATGATGATGAGCATCCTACTGGTCCGTGGAAGATAATGGCGGCGTCTCTTATTGTGGCTACTCTTACAGTTAAGTAAAAGTTTAATACACATCCCGATGTTTGTTGGAAATTTCTATCTTTGCACTTGAGATTTCCTGCCCTTGCATCTTTTATTAGTTCGGTTGCTTTACCATAGTAAACATTGGTACCTTTAGCACGTTGTTCCCTGTTGGGGCATGTTGCTTTTTCCAAGTCTATCTTATAATCCGGGTCATATTCTTCTGACATTTACTTTATCCTCCTTCACTCAAACCTCTATTTTTTGTTGAATTTACAATATAACGATCGTTATATACTTTTTCTATTAAAAAAGCCCTAATATAAAAACTTAACGATCGTTAATTTATAATTTATAAAAATTATTAACATCCCATTCAACATTTATTAGTTTTTAACATTTCAAATTCCATCTAACTATATTGAATAATTCTTTATTTCTTAATATCTACATTATTAAATGAAATTTTATATATTTTTAATTAACATCTGATTTTGAATCTGCTATCTTCTCTTCCTTTAATTTAACAATTCTTGCGGCTAACTTTTCTAATGCTTCGTCGATATATGTTGGTATCATGAAAGGTTGTATACCATTAGAAAGTAGGAATTGAGATGCTCCAGGACCAATTTGACTTACCAAAACTATGCTGGTGTCCTTTATAATATCCAGTGTGCTATCTAATGCGCTTACCGAATGATCTCCTCCGTTACAAGTGGGTACGTTTTCTCTTGTTTCAACAAATTCAAATGTACCGTCATCATTTAAATCAAAGATAAGGAACTCTTGTGCATGACCAAAATGTTGATTAATAACTTTTCCATCATTACTTGCAACAGCAACTTTTATAGACATTAAACACCTCCATTCGTTTTCTACTATATGACAAATCCCTTGATATATTTCAATCAAAATCTGTTTACAAAAAATCAACAAGTTATACATTTGAGCGTTTGTATTTAATTGTAGGATATGAGTAACAGATTTGTTGAAGTGATTACCATTGTAAACTAGTTACAATACACATTTTAGTTAATATTCCAGATCATATAAATAGTTAACGATCGTTATATTCCTAATTTTATTATAAAAAACCATTATTCTTTAACACCTAAGGTTTAACAAATAATTATATATAATTGTTTTACATATTTAGTGCTATTACTTAACCATTAAAAATATCAATTTAATGGTTGAATCATAAAAAATTAAATTTATAATCTGGAGATGACTTAATGATTGAAATAAAGTTTTTGACACGTTTTTTAGAAATCACAGGCGAGAGAAAAACACAAATAGACGATGTAGATAACGTTTCCGATTTAGTTGATTTACTCCTCCAAAAATATGGGGCAAAATTTAAAGATCTTCTCCTGGATAACAATGGAAACTTAAGGGATTATCTAAAGATCATGATAAATGGCGAGGATATTAGAGATCTTGCTGAACTTGATACAC
>PLTK01000008.1 GCA_003164415.1 Methanobacterium sp.
AAGCATTATGGCCAGAAAAAAGGGATGAAAAAGAATTGGCTCTAAAGAAGAAAGACATTGGTGAAATTAAATTTAATACGATATATCAACAAAACCCACAACCTATAGGTGATAAATTATTAAAACTTCCATGGATCAAATATTATGAACCCTATGAATGTCCACCATTAGAAAAACTAGATATATATCAAGGTTGGGATCTAGCTATCAGTGAAAAAACATCCGCAGATTATACAGTGTGCACTACTATTGGAGTTTCAGACGAAAACAAAGTATATGTACTTGACTGGTATCATGAACAAATCGATTTCCCCACTCAAGTCAAAATGGTAACAAAAATGTATGAAAAGTGGAAACCCTTAGAGATCGGCATCGAAGTTAATAATTATCAAAAAGCACTTGCCCAAACAGTAGAACAAAACTCAATGTTACCCATCAAAGAAATCACTAGCACCACAGATAAGGTAAGAAGGATATCCTCAGGATTTGTTCAATTCGAAAATGAAAAGGTTTTACTACCTAAGAAACACTCCGAACTAGAAAATTTCATTAAAGAATATGTAAATTTCCCACACAGAAAATATCATGATGACATGTTGGATTCACTTGAATTAACTTTACAACTAACAAGAACCCCTGTCTACGATTTAGACGTTTACGGTCTGATAGTAGGAGACTATGATTATGAAGATGATTATTATTGATTTTAACATCCAAAAAAATAATATTTCTCTTTATTCTGAATTAACATCCTAATTAATAGATCTCCCCCAATTATCCTATATTTTATTTAATTATGATAAAATTCAAATTAATAACTCTTAAACCAAAATAATACTATAAATCAGTAGTATAATAAATTTAAAGATTTTAAAGAGATCTTTTCTTGATTATTAAGTATTAAATGTGTTAATATACTACAAAATCAAATTTATTTCTATTATTTATTTTTATCATATACATAATCTCTTTTTTTTGATTTGTAATCTATGAGATGAAAATATTTCATGAAATACATGTTTTTGCATAAATACATTTCGATTTGGGGGTAATAACAAAGATTAATAAATAAATCAGTATTACAAAATAGTAATATATTAAATTATTTGTAATAATAGAAAAAGGAGGTAAAAAATGACATGAAAATCAATAAAAATTTTGGAAAAGGATTTAAAATATTTCTATTCATAATTGGGATTGTTATGATCTTTTCTTTTGGATTAAACACAACATCAGCAGCTTCAACAAATTCATCACATAATAATTTAACTACTATACAATCGACAAACACAAATTCATCACAATATAAAGATACAAATTATACCAATAATTCCAATACACTTCCAGATCCTCAAATTTGGAGAAATGGAGTAAATGTGGGAAATTATAACTCTATCACAGCAGCTGTTAATGCTGCTCAATCTGAGGATACCATAATACTTGCACCTGGAACCTATTATGAAAACAATATAAACATCAATACAAACTTGACTATTGAAGGTGGAACCCAAGCTAATACTAAAATCAATGCTCGTAGTTTAGGTAACATATTCACTATAAACCATGATGATGGTATCGACCTCACACTCATAAATATGACCCTACAAAATGGTAACGCACTAGATAATGGTGGAGCCATAGATTATGAGAATGATTATAGTAATTATGGAACATTAAACTTAATAAATGTTACTTTTACACATAACAGTGCAAATAATAACGGAGGAGGTATTGATGCCGATAATGTAAACTTAAACATTTTTAACAGCACATTCAACAACAACAACGCATACAATGGGGGTGCCATATGTTATAGTGATGATGGAACCCAAACAGTAACCATGAGTTCCATAAACAACACATACAATAACAACAACGCATACTACGGCGGTGCCATCGGTAATACTGCTACTTTAACCGGTGCGGAAAACTTATATAATGATAACACTGCAAATGATGGTGGAGCAGTTTATAATGATGATGGAGGTAGTTTTACTGAAACCAACAGTATTTACACATTTAATTATGCTACCGGTTATGGTGGAGGCGCAATTTACAACATTGGTCAAAGTATAATAACCGAAACTAATAGTAATTTCTCAAGTAACTCTGCAGATACTGAAGGAGGAGCTATATTAAGTAATGGTTATGCAACTGTTAGTTTTTGCAGTTTGAGTGGGAACACAGCAGATAGTATTGGAGGAGCCATTTACAACGAAGGGATACTAACCAATAATAACAATACATATATTTATAACAACGCTAATGTTGGAGGGGCCCAATACAATGATATTTATGGTACAATTACCGAAACAAATAGCACATACACAAGTAACACAGCAACAGTCAATGGAGGTGCCATTTATAACAGTGGAGCATTAATTAATAATAATAACACATACACAAGCAACATCGCAACTAATGGAGGAGCATTTTACAATGATCAAAACAGCATAGCAACCGAAACAAACAGTACATATTCACTTAACTCGGCAACCAATGGAGGTGCCATTTATAACAATGGAACATTAATCAATGACAATAACACATACAACAACAATTTAGCAACATCCTATGGTGGTGGGATTTACAATGATGATCAGGGTATTTTATTAGTATCTAATTCCACTTTGTACAATAACATTGCATTGATCGGTAGTGCCATCTACAATACTGGGACATCTAATATCAATTTTAACAGGATAATAGGAACTGGAATTGTTATTGCAAGCCCTATTGATTCCATTGACGCTACAAATAACTGGTGGGGTTCAAATAACAGTCCATCTGGAGAAGTTT
>PLTK01000221.1:0-5748 GCA_003164415.1 Methanobacterium sp.
TATTTTAAAATTAGCTTTTTTTTTATTGTAAATTATTGGATATTCCATTCCTGAATATTTTTAGGATATCTATAATATTATTAATTTTCACGATAAATTTATTCAATAACATCAATATTATACATTAAGTAAAATATTATAGTCGATTACAAAAAAAAGTCTTTTATGTCTTTATTACTAAAAATAATATTGTAAAGTAGTAATTTAAGCTGCAAATATAATTGGAGTCATATTTATGATACTGGGTATCATCCGAGTAATAACTATACTTTAGAGTCATTTTTGGCATAACTTTTCCAATAAAATTATTATTAATTTTGATATTTTTTATTGCATAGTATGCCAGGCAAAATACTATTTAAAAGTCAATAGTTTTCATAATATTCAAATTGATTATGGATTAGATCTCTAACTACTTGCAAAATCACTTGAAAAACATTTTTAACAACAATACATTCTTATTTTAATTTAAATATCGAAAATCTTATTCTACAGTTAAGTAGTGATTCTTTAACAAATGTGAAGATTAATAAGGAAAATAATTAAAAATTAAAAGAAATCCATATAAAACTCATCTTTTTATTGGTATTCTGAAGTACTAGGTTAATCTGATTGTGTTAATTGAATATGCACATTTCACTAGGATGAGGATATAATCCCATTATGGGATTATTCCATTCCTCTGTTTAGTAATTCCATTATTCCATATACAATAAGTATGGCTCCTAGTAAGTATGCTACAATTGGAGGATCGACAATAAAAATTATACCTACGATTATTGCAATTATCCCCATTACTTCACGTCGTGTTTTAGAGTTCATATTCTATTTTATGTAAAAGAAAACATATATTTTTATCTGAATAAGTTCTTAAAAAACGATACAATATATTTGAAACTCTATTAAAAATAAATAAAGAGTAAATTAAAATTCAGGTTAATTTAGTCTTATTCTTCAACATTTTCTAGTTTGTCTAGTCTTTCCCCGATTTTTTTGAGTTTTTTGTTTGTGGATCCTCGGTATTCGTTGAATCTGCTGTCAAGTGTATCTAAATCTCTTGATACTTTGGTGTATCTTTTTTCAATATCTAAAATGTCGTCTTTAGTTGCTAGCTCCCAGTCTTTTATGAGCTGATCGCTTTTATCATTTAGAAATAAGTCTATTTTATTTGAAAGTGAGTCTGTGCTTGTTGCTCCTTTAACTGAGCCTTTTAATTTATCGCTAACCCCTGTTACTTTTTCACTTACACCACTACCTGTTATCTTCTCACCTGCACCATAAAATGTAGAACGTACTTTTTCTCCCATTCCTGATGTTTTTTCTCCCATTCCAGACATTTTTTCACCTAATCCTCCAGTACTATCGTTTTCATCTTTTACTTTTCCATTTGAATCTGAAACTGTTGAACGTGCATTAGTTAATGATAAATTCCTATCTTCCATGTTGAAATAAAGCAGAACTACAATAGCACCTGCAACTACCAGTATTACTAATAGTTCTAATGGAGTCATTATTTTTTTCCTCCTTTAGATTTATTTTCTAGTTCCTTTTCCTTTTCCTCAATATCCATAAGTAGTTTTTGGAGTTTTATATATTCTGTCTTAGCTTCAAGACGGTTAACCCTCTCATTTATCTCTCCATGGAGATAACCTGCTTTATGCATTAAATTAGATGTATTCTCCCTTATATTGGTCAGGTTTTCCTGTTGATCCTTTGGCAAAACTATATCATTCATCATACGTTTAGATTCTAAGTCTCTCTCGACAAGCTCTATCTTCTTAAGTTCAGCCTGTTTTGTAAGGAATTCAACATTAGTTTGTGCTTCTCTGACCTTTCTCCATTGCATAAGTGATATTATTAATCCAACTACTACTATGGCTGCTATTACAATATAAAATACATTTTGATCAATTGCTACCATACTATTACCTAGTGCTATTGTTCGTGGATATCGCTCGTAAGCAGTACTTTATCCCCAATAATTTTTACTATATCATAAGGAATTCTAGTTCCACCACTGGACCTTCCAATGCCTTCAAAAAACCCACCTTTTCCTACCATGAAAGCTTCCAATGTTTGGGTTTCAAAATCAACTTCCACATCCTCTACTTTACCAATTACAATTCCAGACGTGTCTATTACTTCTTTTCCAATAATCTCTTTTTTTATTAAAATAACATCACCTCTATTTATTAATGCAAATAAAAAAAATTAATTGAATATCAAATTAAACTCTTCTTCTGAGATGACTCCTTTATCTTTTAGAAGCTTAGCTAATTTCTCTAATTCATCTGTACCACCAATGGACTTTTCTTGAACTTCGGATGGTTTATCTTCATTTCCTGATTCATTTCGAGCATTAACACGTCTTCTCGTTCTTCTTCTAGCTCCTCCCCTTCCCATAGGTCCTAATTCGGGCATATTTCAACCTCCATTAATCCTAAAACTAATATTTATTGTTCAACTTATTTCATACTATTACAATGTTATACACCATATTGGATATAACTATCGAATCACATGATTTAGAAAATAATAATCGATCATTAAACCTTTAAAATTCCCATCAACTATCTCATTTGCATCGTAAACCATAACAAAGATATATTTGATTAAACAAAATATATTTAGAGGACTAAAACTTTAGGAGGTGAACAAATGGTGGAGACACAACAAGCGAGTGGTGGATCACTGGTAGGCCTTGCAATCATTTTCTTAATTATTTTACTACTATTCCCGGCTTTTGCTCTTTGGTTATTGTATGTAGCAATATTAGTAATGCTAATTTCTGGGATCATAGCTTTAATAGCAAGATAATTTCAAGTTATATGACCTTAGATACTAAAATGTCTTATTTTTTTTGAATTCCTTAGTTAATCTTATATTCTCGATAATATTAGTAACATATTAATATAATTATGCGATTAATAATAATTAGATTAATACAAATAATATGAGTCGAAAATATGCCCGACTTAAGGCTATGGGACGTAGAGGAGTTAGAAGAATATTGATGTAGTGGATGAGATGCAAAATTCACAATAGCAACCTGAAAATGATATTTGCCAATAGATCTGATTACTCTGATAATTAGAGAAATTAGGTAAGATCATAAAGATAAAGGGTTTATAAAAGAATCAGAATATAACCTAATATTTTGATTAAATTTATATATTTTTTATAGTAACGATTCTGATGATTACTTTAGAGGAAAAAGTGTTATTATGGCTGAAAATCAGTATAAGTGGGGAGTAGTGATCGTTGCCTGTATGGCAATTTTTATAATTGTTTTAGATTCATCTGCTATGAATGTTGCTATCACTACTCTGGTTGTGGAGTTAAATACAACTTTATCAACTATTCAGGCCATAATAGCATTATATGCTCTAATTATTGCTTCATTCATGTTATTTGGAAGTAAACTTCAAGATATACTTGGCAGAAAGAGAACATTTCTTATAGGTTTAATCATATATGCTAGCGGAACTGTCATAGCAACTTTTAGTATAAACGCCGGAATGTTACTTGTTGGATGGGCTGTTTTGGAAGGTATTGGTGCCGCGTTAATTTTACCAGCCACCACTACTTTAGTAGGGTCGAGTTACGAAGGTAAGGATAGAGTAACTGCATTTGGTTTATGGGGCGGAATTGCTGCTATGGGTGTTGCTATAGGTCCAATTGTTGGTGGATTTTTTACCACTTACTTGACGTGGAGATTGGTTTTCGGTTCTGAATTGATCTTTGTTGTTTTAATATTCCTCTTCAGGAATTATTTAACAGAATCTACACCTACATTAAAATGGAAAGATTTAGATATTATAGGTGCTATACTCTCGATAGTATCCCTTATCCTAGTTGTTCTTGGCATTTTATTACTCACTAAGCCTCAAAACTGGACATATGTCCCCATATTAGTGGGTTCTGGGGCACTTTTATTTTTAATATTCTTATTATGGGAAAGAAGAAGGATTAACAATGGATTAGAACCATTATCAGATATTTCTCTCTTAAAAAATCGTATATTTGGATTAGGTAATATAAACTTCATTATATCTCAGATACCACTAGCAGGATTTCTTTTTATTATACCAGTATTCTTGCAGCAAGTTACAAAGGTAAATGCTTTCACTACAGGTCTCGCCCTTTTCCCTGCATCAATCACTATTTTAATATTCTCTTTGCTTGGTGCGAAATTATCATCTTCTTTAGGCTCTAGATCCATCATAATGATCGGTTTTGTTGTTTCAGCGGTAGGAGCATTCATCCTGAGTACATCATTTAATTTATACACTCAAGTTATTGATATCATACCCGGTACAGTGGTATTTGGTATGGGTATTGGATTTTTACTTTCACAGTTAACCAATCTTACAATGTCTGCAGCTAGAAATGATCAAGAAACCGATGCAGCTGGCTTTCTTAACGCATTTAAAAACTTAGGATATTCCGTTGGTACAGCATTAATTGGTGTTTTATTAATATTAGGAATTTTTGGAGGTATAACGGCCTCTGTTGAAAGTTCTGGTTTATCAGGAATTATGACTACTGAACAAATAGATAGTAGTGTTATGTTTTATGTAGAAAAAATGCAGACAGGTACGCTTAATGTCCCTCCTAATATGGTTCCACAAGTGAATCAGATATTGAATTCTACAATAAGCTCTGCAATGAAACAAACATTTAATATTTTGGCTTTAATATTACTTTTAGGATTTATTACAAGCATATTTCTACCATCAAGAAAGAAAATAAAATTATAAACTAAATTATTGGAAAATAGTCCATAAAATTTGTACAGGATAAATCAAACAAACCAATATTAAACAAGAAGATTCAGTTGATTCTGATTGGCCCAAAACATTATGATGAAGATTTACAAATTTTCTATATTCCTTTTTTTTAATAAATTTAAGTGTTAATAATTGATTAAAATTAATTCAAATAATATATTAAGTTCAAATGTCAAAATAAATTAAATCACTAAAAAATATATTACGGAGGGCGAAAAATGGTTGATGATTTCAAAATCCCGCCTTTTCTTAGGCAAATTATTATTATAGNNATTATAGGAATGAAATTTACTGCACCTATATTGAGTCTTATATTACTTTCATTGTTCATTGCCATAATTATTTATCCTTTTTTGATGTGGCTTAGAAGAAGAGGTCTTTCGTATAACCTTTCAGTTTCAATAACACTTGCAGGAATAGCTTTATTGGGTGTTGCAATAGTAGGTTTTTTAGTTGTAACATTAGCCCAATTAGTAAAAGCAATTCCAACTTTGACTATAAATTCATCAGGTTTTCTTGCACAATATGGTAATCAAATAATTCAATTTCTTGTCGCCAATATACCAGATACAAATGTTGGAGGACTTATTGCCGATGGTACTTTTATTGTGTTTGCTGTAATATTCTTGGTTTATGAGCTTCCTCAAATAAAAACAAGACTAGAAAAAGGATTAGGGGCAGATAATCCTACATTGAAAAAGACATATGGACTAATGAACGCTTTCGTTGAATACTTTGTAATAAGAGCAAAAGTAAACTTCTTTTATGGTATAGGTGTTTCAGCTATCCTTGTAGTCTTTGACATTAACTTTGCACTTCTCTGGGGATTGTTAACATTTTTCCTCGGATTCATCCCATATATCGGTATTATACTTGCAGCCATACCCGCAGTATTAGTAGCTTGGGCCAAATATGGGATACAAGGAGCCATATTCATGGCACTTTTCTTTATAATAAT
>PLTK01000221.1:5781-6000 GCA_003164415.1 Methanobacterium sp.
AGTGACACTGAAGATAACCCTAATGAAAAGAAATCTTAAATACAGGTTAATGAACTACTACAAGATGGACAAATATAGTAGAATCAAGAACCAAAATGATTCAACATTCTACTTCATTCTTCTTTTAACTAATATCTATTTTAGATTAACTTCGTTCATAGTTCGTTAAGAAGTTGGAAATTTATATTCAACTATTATTTAAAATAATTTATGAGATGA
>PLTK01000013.1 GCA_003164415.1 Methanobacterium sp.
CTCTTAATTCTATTAAAAAAAGAAAATATTGGAAATCATATCATTTTAGGTCCAATTAAACCAATAGGATCTTCTCTACAATATGGGGGTTGTTGATCTAGCTTGTACCCATTAATTTTAGTTTATGATTTCATTTTTCTTCTTGAGGGTAAGAATATGGTTGTGATAAACCCTAAGAGCAATATCAAGGTTAATACATTAAATGTTTGTTTCATTGCTGAACTTATCGTTGAATCTACTATTTGAGTGACTTTTGGTACCATGTTTGGTGGTATGTTTTGAGGAGTTGTTGTTTGCATTTTTCAACGTAGTTGTAAAGGCTGTTTTGTATTTCTGATGTGGTCATGTTTCCAGATATGCTTGATGCATCTATAGCTGTGGTCAACCCCCCAAATATTCCAACTAGGAGTAAAACACCTATTAATGCTGTTCCTATGGAATAACCTAAATTTTTAAAGGCATTAAAGAATCCTGATGCATCGGTTTCTTGATCGCTTCGGACAGCGGACATGGTGAAGTTGGTTATCTGGGAAAGTAAAAATCCTATTCCAATACCAAATACTACCGTTCCAGGGATGATATCAATTATTTGGGTGTTTAAATTAAATGAACCACCCATTATAAATGTCCCTGCAGCTGAAATAATAAATCCATTCATCAAGAGGATTTTAGGCCCTAACTTCTCGGATAGTCTTGCACCGAGTAATGAGAAGATTAAAATGGTAATAGATGCAGGTAAAAGTGCAAGACCTGTGGTGAATGCATCCGTCTTAGTTACCTGCTGCAGAAATACTGGAATTATAAATAAAAATCCCGCTAAGGGTATTTGCTGTATTACTGAATTTATATTACTCAAGCCAAATAAACGGTTTTTAAGAAGAGATATATCAGATAGAGGTTCTAATTTTCTACTAATTCTTCTTCTCTGCCAATAAAGGAATATTCCAAAGAGCATAGCTCCTGAAACTATAAATAATGGAACATATGCCCAGTTTTTAGGGTTGCCAAGTACTAATATACCTAAAACAATTAAAATCAATGATACTATTGAAAGTAAAGCTCCTACAATGTCCAAATCTTTCCACTTTAAAGTTGGTGTTGATTCTGATAGGTAATCTCTTAATAAAAATATAATACCAACAATAACCACTTCTGAACCGAAAACCAGTCTCCAAGTTAAATATGTAGTAAAAATTCCACCAATTATTGGACCTACAGCAGCACCTACAGCAGCTATACCTCCCCATATCCCAAATGCAGTAACTCTATCTTTACCTTTATAACTTGCTCCCACAATGGTCGTGGAGGCGGGTAATATCAATGCTGCTCCAATACCCTCTAAAACGGCCCATCCTATCATTAGCATGGCAGCATTGACACTCAAAGTTGCTGTAATGGTTCCACAAGCATATATGAACAATCCTATCATGAAAGTCCTTTTTCTACCAAGAATATCTTGAAGTTTACTTCCTAGTAGCATAAATGAGGCAATAATTAACGCATATAGTGCGATGATAGTTTGGATAGTTGATAAAGTTGTATTTAATTGCACAACTAATGTTGTAATAGCCACGGTCATAGCAGATGAATCTAAAACAATAATAAAAATCGCCATACAGGCAACGATCACTACGCCCCACTTGTACTGATTTTCAGCCATAATAACAGTTTCTCCTTATTATAATCACTAAAATCTTTGTATATAAAAAAGTATAAATTTAATCAATATTCGGTTAAATTCTGATTTAGTTAAACCCCTTTATCCTAGGAATCGGCACAATTTCACTGATTATCGGCGCAATCTCATTTTCAGGTTGATATTATGAATTCTGCATCTCATCCATTGTTCTAATTCTTATTATAGGTCATACACGTCCGATTGACCCTATGTAGGGAATATTTTCAACTCCAATCATTTGTATTAATCTAATTACTATTAATCCTGTGATTATATTAATAATTTACTAAATAATCTGGGCTTTAGGATTGAATATCGAACTTAAAAAAAAATAAGAGATTTTTTAGTATCTGAGGTCATATAACTGGAAATTATTTTGCTATTAATGCTATGATTCCAGAAATTAACATTACTAATATTGCTACATACAATAACCAAAGAGCGAAAGCTGGGAATAGTAACAAAATAATTAAGAAAATGATTGCAAAACCTACTAGACCTCCACCACTCGCTTGTTGTGTCTCCACCATTTTTAAACCTCCTAAAGTTTAGTACTCTTGACATATCTTTTGTTTTATCAAATATATACTTTTTTATGTTTTATGATGCAAATGAGATAGTTAATGAAATTTTAAAGGTTTAATTATCAATTATTATTTTTTAAATCATGTGATTCAATAATTATATTCAATATGGAGTATAATATTGTATAAGAGGATATAATAGATAAGAAAATCTGTAGAAGAAGAACTAAAATACGTGTTAATGTTAGAAATAAATCAGATAATGAACCATCCGAAGTTCAAGAACAATTCATTGAGGGTACAGATAAATTAAACAAATTATCTAAGCTTCTAAAAGATAAAGGAGTCATCTCCCAAGAAGAGTTTAATTTGATATTCAGTTAAATTGTTTTTTTAATGTAAAAAAATTAGGGTGATTCTATGTTAATAAAAAAAGAAATTATTGGAAAAGAAGTAATAGATACATCTGGAATTGTAATTGGTAAAGTAG
>PLTK01000164.1 GCA_003164415.1 Methanobacterium sp.
TCTGTGATGCCTTTTTTGTGTCCTGCTCCAACAACAACAACTACATTTTCAGCTTCAATATCTTGTATCATATGTGCCATGTATGCGTCTCTTTCTGTAACAAGAACATCGTATGCCCTAGGGGACATTTCCTTAAAATATTCCATGACTTCATTCAGGGTGTCACCATCTTTAATGCTCTCAACATCATCGATTTCCTCACCGCTGAAAAATGATGTTATTATTCCCCACACAAACTTTAGCTTTTCAGAGATGCTCATCTGGTTAATTGCCCTTTGCAGAGTTAAACTAATATCCCTATCTATTAAAGCAACCTTAGCACCAATTTCCTCTGCTGTTTCTATTGCTGCAAGCATTTCTGACCCAGGTTTAACTCCTAAATCATCACCAATTCGCCTCTGAAGAAAGGAAAGGAACATACTCACAAGGAAAATGCCAAGTTTATCGCCCTTAATCACTTCCCTAATATTCACATCCTGTTTTTCTTCACCATTTTTTTCTGCCATCATATTTTGATAACGGTTTATATCAAGTTCAACCGCTACAACATTGGGTTCATTAGTAATAATGGCTTCTTGAACCTCTTTAATACTTTCTTTTGATACATGGGCTGTACCAATTATCTTTAAATTTTCAGGTGCCATATGATCCTCACAATTTTATAATTTTGATTAAAATGTTAATATAATATTTTTTTATAAGATTATTATGAAAAGGACAAATCTAGAATTAAATCTAAAATAATTAGTAGTAATATTCTTTATAACTACTTAATATTTGGTACCTTCTATACTTCCATTTTGATATACTGGAACAATGTCATATATGTTCCGTCTCATACAAAAATGAACATCATTTGAAAGTCCTAAATCAACGAGCCTGTGTGCAGATCTAGAGTTTATGATGGCATCATGTACCATATCATGGTTGCACGAAGACATATATGCTGCAAGGGCCATTTCATCCAGATCGCAGTCAATTAAATTTCCTATTATCTCTCCAGCTCCTAAAAAATCTTCTATTGCAAATCGACTCTCTACCCCAGCCATGACAATTTCAATGTGGTTATCAGCGATATCCATCGCTTTTTTGGCAACTGCATTCGCATTTGCAAATGAACCTATTAGGACTTGTGCTTTCATACCCTCCAATATCCTGGTGCCATTGCTTGTGGTAATGACAAGAACTTTTCCATTAAAATTAGATATTTCAACCGGGGAATTTCCAACATCAAACCCTTCAATAGCTGCACCTCGACGTTCACCTGCTAAAACAGCATCATATTGGTCAGCAAGTTTTTCGGCTTCTTCAATAGTTTTAACGGGTATTATTTTACCAAAATTTTCCATTGCAACTGTCATGGTGGTGCTGGCTCTGAGCACATCTACCATTATTGCAACATCTTCAGAATATGATTTATCCAAACTTAGTGAAACCTTCATAACAACACCAAAAATAGAATTAAAGAAAAAGAAAAAAGTCTTAAAATCCCTAGTAATCTACTCAACCTTTTCAGCAAAGGCAAAACGTCTTCTTACGGATGTTATTTTGACTTTAACTTCATCTCCAACTTTTGTATCAGGTACAAACACTACAAAACCTTCAACGCGAGTTATGCCGTCTCCTTCTTTACCTACATCTTCAATTTTTACTTCGTATTCTTCCCCTTCTTGAATGGGGGCTGTTTTTGGGCTTTGATCCATTTTAAACAATATATTCACTTCCTTAAATGAACAAAAAACGGTTCTAATGTTATTTTATTTGTTTAATTTATTATATAAATCTTTGTAGAATTGATAAATTGAAGCTTTTTTTATCCTTGAAATATTATATTTACATATAATACAGTGGACATTTGAGTTAGTCATTCAACGATATTAAATCGTATTAAGTATAATTATATACTGTTAAAGGAGAATATTGAGGTTAAGATGAAGATAGTTACAACCCCTATGTGTAAGGATGCTTTGAAGTTTGCAGGGATCAAGGAATTTGATACTAATTCTAATCCGGATTCTACAGATGCAGATATAGCAGTTGTTTTATCAGAGACTGATACAACAATGAAATCCGTAAAAATAAAACTTAACACTTTCACTCAGATCAAAAGCAGTGTGGAAATGCTTCAAGAAATGTTCGGTACTTCTGCCGTGGAATTTAATTTTGACAACAATAAATATCTTGAATTTGATGGAAAAGAAAATCGAAACATAAAAGTTAAAGTTTATTCAAATTTTTTAGGGGAGATTGTTGATGATCTTGGATTCACCATAGTACATGAAGATCCTGATTATTTAGTGTACCCCGATTATATGATGGATTTATTATCGGATGAAATAGTCACAATGGGGGATCGGGTAGTTGAAATACCCTCACATAAAAATGTGCCTAAAAATCCAATTAAAAGAGCTGAAACTCGTTACAAACTACTGGAGAAAAAATTATGTATGAAACCTTGACTTATACCGGTGGAATTCACAAACATGAGGAGATGACAGAACTAATTGAAGATCTTGGGGGTTTCGTACTTCAGGAAAACGTAAGTCAGATGGATCTGGTTCTAAATCTTGCTGTCCCAATTGAGGATGTTGATAGGGTAAAAGAATTGGCTAAGGAACTTTTAGGTACGGTAAAAGTAGCTCCAATGGCTGGTACTGAAATAGCAATTGTATCTCCTACACTTGCACGTCAACATCTACCACACTCTGCATGTGATATATCCGAATATCTCAGGCGTTACGGTGCAAAGGATAACATGATAGGACTTTCTAGGGGGGCAGGTAAGGGTATATCCAGAATATCTGAGGATGAAAAGAAACTCATTGAAGAGCATGATCTAGCAGTATTTGCACTTGGAAGTTTTAGAGAATGCATAACTAACAAAACTCATCTATTTGAGGGTATTGAGATACCTGTAATTGTTACAGGGGCTCCTGAAATTGATGTGGAAGACATTCCCGGAGCCGATGCATATGTTTCAGGGCTTGGAAGAATTCCAAGAAGACTCAAAAGGGGAGAAAATATAAGGGCGCTTAAAAAATTAGTTGAAGTAGTGGAAGATATTTTGGACAAGAGAAGAAGAGAAATGGCTGACGATCCACCAATTGTCCCATCTATACTCGTTAAAAGCGAAATTGAAAATCAGATACCTGCAATCAAGGAAGTATACTCTCCACTCCCAGTTGTAAGTCAATTAAGGGGTGTGCGGGTGAAACTCAAATACGATGATTATCATAAAGAAATAGAAGATGTAATTGTTAATGATCGCCGTTTGGGTGATATATCAGAAGTTGTCAAATCTAAGATGTACGATTACACATTGGTAAAACTTTTATCAGAAACTTCAATAATCTGATTTTATATTGTTATGGGGTTAAAATATGAGGACAATTATAAGATTTGCCGGATTTATGTCAGTATTTTTTATTGGATTCTTAATCGTTAACTACTTCATTTTCTATGGAATTGCATCTCTCTTCAGTATAAAACCAGGGTATATTTTCTATATTTTACTTATTATCGCAGTAATCTCTTATCCCGTAGCAGCCATGATTGAAAGGGTTGTTTCAAATACTGCCACCAGAATATTTTATACAGGAGCATCTGCATGGATGGGAATATCATTTTACCTACTGACATTCGTAATAATCTACGCATTGATATCCATTGTGTTTAGAATTCCAGGTGAAATTGCAGGAATTATAATTGTTGGTTTAACTGCAATACTAAGTGCATATTCACTTATTAACAGTTTATATTTAAATATAAATGAAATTAAGATACCTTTAAGCCATTTAAAGAATGATATGAAGGTTGTTCAACTTTCAGATATACATATTGGATCTATAAGGAATTCAAGCTACATGGAAAAGATTGTAGAGAAAACCAACAAAATCGATCCCGAAATGATATTTATAACAGGAGATATGGTTGATGGGAGCGCAAGATTACACACCAACACCTTCAACGCAATAAATAAATTAAAAGCACCGGTTTTCTTCATAACAGGGAACCATGAAACCTACGAAGGACTTGATGAGGTTTTCAGGGTGTTGAGAAATACTCATATGCATGTTTTAAGGGATGAAATGGTTGAATGTAATGGTATTCAAATAATTGGCGTTGAATATTCCTTTGAAGTAAACCATATGGAAAATGTCCTGGCAAAACTTAAAATTGATACGGAAAAACCTTCAATAATCTTATACCATCTTCCAAGGGAGCTTAAAACTGTTGCAAAAGCAGGTATTGGATTGCAACTTTCTGGACATACACATGCCGGGCAGATGTTTCCATTCAACTACCTTGTCAGATTAATGTTTAAGTATATGCACGGTATCTACAAATATGATGGGACTTATCTCCATGTTTCTCCAGGTACAGGTACATGGGGTCCGCCAATGCGTCTTGGGTCTAGATGTGAAATTACCGTAATAACTCTTAAGGGCGGTAAATGATTTATAAAAGAAAGAGGAAGTAGAAAAATAAATTTTTTTTATTTTATTTATTTACGGAATTAATTTTAAATAATAATTATTTTTTACGAACAC
>PLTK01000148.1:0-188 GCA_003164415.1 Methanobacterium sp.
TTTTACTGTTATGACTTTAATGAATCTTATTTAAATGAATAATAAAAAATATTCCTTTAAACTCGCGGGTTTTTATAATAAAAAAACCATATTAGTATTATGGATATTATATCTGCAATAGCTAATGGTATAGCTGCAATATTTACAGGCGTCAGTGTTTTAATAATTGGAATCGTTTTAGGATTTAT
>PLTK01000148.1:286-10907 GCA_003164415.1 Methanobacterium sp.
AGCTATTTTAGATAAAAATGATTCTTCAACATTTTCTTCTTCTTCATATTCTGAGAAATTATCGTGCATAAAATAATTTTGTGAATCAATCAGATTTACCGACCTGATAACCTTCTCGTATTCACCTTTATCATTAATTTTTCGAGCTTTAACATTGTCATTAAACATAACATCTAACATGTGCATGATTTTAAGTTTTAAAATTGGATTTTTAATAGGAAAAGCAATTTCAACTCTTTTTTCAGTATTTCTAGTCATTAAATCAGCACTCGATAAATATATTGAAGTATCATCTCCAGTACCAAAATAATAGATCCTTGTATGTTCTAAAAACCTACCAACAATACTAATAACTTCAATATTCTCTGTTTTGCCAGGTATTCCGGGGATTAAACAACAAATACACCTAACAATTAATTTGATTTTAACACCCGCATTAGATGCTTTACTCAGCGTATCAATCAATTCTCTGTCGGTTAAAGAATTCATCTTCAATATGATATTTGCTGGACGATTATTCCTTGCATTATCTATTTCAGTATGGATTTTTTCTATCAAATTTTTCTTTAATCCAAATGGTGCGACTAATAATTGTTTATATTCATCGTTTAAATTAGAAATAGCCATGTTTTTAAAGAATAATACTGCATCTTCTCCAATGGCATTGTTGCTTGTGATAAAACTGTAATCTGTGTATAATTTACTGGTTTTTTCGTTGTAATTTCCAGTTCCTAGTTGTGTTATATACTGAAATTTATTTTTTTCCTTTCTTGTAATCAATAAAATTTTCGAATGTACCTTGAACTCTTCAAAACCGTATAAAATCCTGCATCCTGCTTCTTCTAACAATCCCGCATAGTGAATATTATTCTCTTCATCGAATCTTGCTCTAAGTTCAATTAAAACAGTTACTTCCTTCCCATTTTCAGCTGCTTCCAATAAATATTTGATAATTGAGGAGGATCTAGCCAATCTATAAATGGTTATTTTAACTGAAATAACATTTTCATCGTTGGCTGCTTCTTTTAAAAATCTTAAGAAAGGTTTTATGGAATCAAATGGATAGCAAAGTAAAAAATCCCTCTTTTTTAACTGTGGAATGATCTTTCCTTCCTTAATAAAATTGGGTATTTTAGGATTAAAAGTATCGAATGATAGTTTATAGAATATAGTCTTATTTACTTCATTTACATGGTTATATAAATCATAAACATAACTCATTTCTAAAGGAGTATTAGAAACCTGTACCTGATTATCTTGAATATTCAACTGGTCGCATAGAAATTTTTTTAAATTTGGATCAGAATATTTATAGAATTCTAACCTGATAGGTGCTAAACGCGTTCTTTTCTTTAAAAGTTTCTTCATATATCCTTTATAATCTTCATCTTCATCTATTTGGGAATTAGATAGAGCAATATCTGCATTTCTTGTTACAGACACTACAGTTCTAAATTCTACATGATAATTTGAAAATATCTCGTTAACATATTCGTATATTATTTTTTCCAGTAGGATATAGCGTAAAGGATCATTTGGGAAGTATATTACCTTAGGTAATGATGATGGGATAGGAATTAGTCCGTACAATGTTTTTCCTTCATTTTCCATTATCAGCATTACATTTAATGATTTATTCAATAAATGTGGAAAGGGATGGTGAATATCAATTATTTGCGGTGATAAAATGGGAAGTATATTGTTAAAGAAATATTTATTGATGAATTTTAATTCACTTTTACTTAAATCTTCAAAGTCCAGGTCATAAATACCTTCGGCCTTCAAAAGCTTATTTAAAGATTTAAATACCTCATCCCTACGTTCATATAAACTTCCAGTTCGATCATATATGTCATTTAATTGTTCTTGTGCATTTTTCCCGGTTTTATTATCGATATAACCCTTATCTACAAGGAATATATCGTATAAACTTCCACATCTAACCATATNNTATAAAATTCATCTAGATTACTTGTAAAAATAGAGATGAATTTTAGACGTTCTAATAATGGAACTGAACCATCCTCTGCTTCTTCTAGAACTCGGTCATTGAAGTTTAACCATGATAATTCACGGTTTTGTGTGAAACTGTAATCTTTAGTAGACATTTAAGACCTCTTTAATATTTTTTTGTATAAATATCCTTCTCTAACACTAAATTTACTAATTTCTAACTGTTCACATCCAAAATAAGAAGTAATTGACTCTAATATTAATAGGGCCGGGACTAAAGTGTGTATCCTCGAGGGTTTTACATGTAATATTTGATCATAAATATTTTTATTGTCGTGATCATGGACATTGAGATTCAACTTTATTTCTAATTGTTGCAATGTTTTAATATCTATCAGATCTGCTTTGTTTTCTAGTAGATCTAAATCCAATAATATTTTTTCGATTGCACGTATGCTTCCACCTACACCGCACATGAATGGAACCTTTTCTGGAAAGTCACAACCAATTTTATCTAATTCAAGGTATGTTCGTTCTTTGATCAAGATACACTCTTCTTTATTGGGGATCATGTCTGAAACATATTCGTTGAACATTTTTAGAGAACCTATGGGGATACTGTATCCTTCTAGTATTTTTTTGTCTTCAAAGAATACAATCTCAACACTTCCACCACCAAGATCAATTAGAATGCCATCGTCCTTTTTAATAATATGCATTGATCCACAAAAGCTTAATCTTCCCTCTTCCTCACCCGATAACAAATCAATTTCAAGTCCTGTTTCATCATTAATAATTTGAATAACATCTGTGCTGTTTCTAATATTTCTAAGCGAGGCTGTGGCAAAGAAACTGTAGTTATCAATTTTTAGATAGTCCAAACTATTCTTCATTTCCTGAAGAACTGCTAAAAGTTTTTCAATACCATTATCGGTTAATATTCCATTGTTAATATAAAATACTAATCCTAAGCTTTCTTTTTTTGAAATTACTAAACTTATTTTGTCTTTATGACAACGATAAATATTTAATCGAACTGTGTTTGAACCAATATCCACTATTCCTTGTAACATCGATAATAACCTCATTTATAAGAAGGAAATTGAATTAAAATTGTCCTTCACATTTTTTCCTATATTTGCTTTAAGATTTTTATTTAATCAAATTTTTTTCTAAATACTATATTTGTTTATTTTCATAATTATAACTACAAATGTTTAATCTTGAATTAAAATTGGTACAAATTTCCTTCTTTTAACTAATAATCCTCTAATAACCAGATATCTGCTGTATAAAATGTTTTTAATTTTCATATTATCAATTCTTTTCATTTTGTCCATTTACTAGTTGGTACTCTAATTTTTATTGTATGTATCAAAAATATTTTAATAATTTTCTTCACTAAATGTGATATGTTTTACACTTGAAGTGTATGTCTAATCGTATATTTATATTTAAAGTCATAAATCCATTAAAAAAAATATATCCCTTAATAGTTTTTTTTTTTATAGATGTGAGTAGAGATATCTAAATCAAGGTATTTCAAGTAATTTATTTAATGCCCGAATAAGAATGTGTTTAATCAAAAATTGTAATTATTTTAAGAAAAATAGAAAAAAGATAAGGAAAATATTTACTCCCATTTTAAAACTGTTTTGAATGGAATTGTGTATGCTGCGGTTGAGTTTCCAGAGTGGTCTTTAAATGCACTTTTTGGTATGCATATGATGTATTGTCGTTGTATAATCTGCTTCTTGTCATTTTAATTGTTAATGTACTTTTGGATATAGATTTGGATATGTGTACTAGTTTTCCTGTGTTAAGGTTTTTAACATAGATATTGTTGTAGTTGATTCCTTTGAGGATGTTTTCGTTGAAGGTTATGGTTAATGGTGTAGTGAGTGGTACGTTGATTGCACTGTATTTTGGATTGGTTCTAACGATTTTTGGAGTGATTTTGTTAATTGTATAAGTTTGTGAATAGACTGGGCTTTTATTACCAACTAAATCTAATGTAATATACTTTAAAGTATTTGTAGACGATATTGAAATAGGTTTTGTGTATAATGTACTTTTACTGTTTGGTATTGTTCCATTTAAGGTGTAATAAATATTTCAGGGGTTCACTCATTGTTAGTGTAACTACTTTGTTGGTGTTGTATACTCCTCCTTTAACATTTGCACTGGCTGTTGGTGGTATGGTGTCTATTGTATAGGTTTGTGTATATATTTTTGATGTGTTACCTGCTAGGTATTTTAATGTGGTTATGGTGTTTGCTGGTATGTTGATTGGTTCAGTGTATACATTACTTGATATGGTTGGGTCTGTTCCATCCGTTGTGTAATATATGGTTCCGGTTTCACTCATTGTGAGTGTTACTAGTTGTGTGGAGTTGTATAATCCACTTGTTGTGTTTGCACTTGCTTGTGTGTTATTTACATTTACACTAACTGTTTGGATTTGACAGTTATTTGCTGTGTCATATACTGCTACTGTTATATTATAAATCCCATCTGACAATCCTGTTATTCCAGTTATAACTCCCACCATCTGTTCATCGATATTAATGTAATTGTTACCGTTTATGGTGAAAACAACTTTAGTCACATAATAAAAATCCGTAGGACGTACATTAATTGGAACAACTTCATTGACATATATACCATTTAATGGGCTTGTTATTTCCCGATTGGGAATATCATTGTTGAATGTATCTTTGATCTCAATTATAGTACCATTTGTATTCCAGACAACTCCCTCAGATCCCGAGGTGTTAGTGTTGTTATTGAATGTATCATTGGTCTCAATTATAGTGCCAATGCCATTGTAGATAGCTCCACCATAATATGTTGCGGTGTTGTTATTGAATGTATCATTATTAAGTGTTAAAGTTCCTTGATTATGGATCGCACCACCATAACTGTTTGTTGCATTAGTTAAAGTTAGATCATTTATCACAACATTAATTCCTGGTTGAATATCGAATATCCAATTGGTTCCTGTCCCGCCTATTATAGTACCGGTTTCAATTTGTCCTTGTATGGTCATGTTTTTATTTATGGTAATTTCTGTGTTGCTGGCTCCTGTATATTGTCCATTAGCAATGTTTACTATTCCGTTGATGATTACTGTTCGTGTTGCGTTACTTATGGAATGTTTAGCATACAACCAACTGGATCCGTTATTTGAATCATTTCCTCCTGAACTATTCACATAGATTATGTCTCCAGGAGTTGCTGCAGCAACATTACCCATTCCAAATGAAAAAATAGCAGCTAATGCAATGTAAAAATACTTATAAAAATCATTATATTGTATCTATTAAATCTTAAATTATATCTAGTCAAATTATCTTCTTTTAATATCTTGTAACACCCCCCCAAAAAGGTTATTTTTTATATTACTGTTTAGTAATACTGATAGCCATATATATTTTTGTTATACAACTCAAATAGAAAAGGTTATAGGTAAAAACAAAGGTTTTGTGACTTTTATCACAAAAATTTATATGTTATAGTCCATGTTTTTAAATCATTCAACTGTATGATAACTCGATCAGTCTAAAAACAAGTATCACTGGATATTATAAATAATCAATAATTAGTTTAATTTGGATATTAGTTAATAAAAAATTCTCCTTGGTAATAAGAAAATAAAAAAAATAAAAATTTTTTTATTATAAAAGTTCGTATATCAAAATGCCAGAATCTTATAAGAATTTTTATGTTTCAATGACCCCGTCTCTTATTTTGAGTACTCTGGTATTCTTGATTGTTTCTTTGTCGTGAGTGACCATTATTATGGTGGTGCCTTCTTTGTTTATTGAATGTAATTGTTCCATAATATTTTGGGTTGTTTCAGTATCCAGATTACCGGTGGGTTCATCGGCTAATATAAATTTAGGATGGTTAACCATTGCTCTTGCTATTGCAACTCTTTGCTTTTCACCGCCAGATAATTTATTGGGTAGATGATTCAACCTATCAAGCAACCCCACTTCCTCCAAAGCAGCTTTGGCATTTTGTATCCTAGTTGATTTATTGGGTTTTTTTGATCCACTTAAATTTCGCATTGGAAACTCAACATTCTCCATGACTGTGAGTGCTGGTAAAAGGTTGAAGGTCTGGAAGATGAATCCTACATTTTCGGCTCTTATCTTGGTTAATTCATGTTCACTGATTGTTGATGTTTTTTGTCCGTCTAAACATAATTCTCCTTTTGTTGGTGTATCTAAACATCCGATTATATTTAGCAAGGTTGATTTCCCACTACCTGAAGGCCCCATTATACTGACGAATTCACCTTTATCAACGGATATATTCAGACCACGAAGTGCATTTACTTCGATGCCCTCACCCATATTATAAGTTTTCCATAGATCTTTTCCTAATACAACATTGGTCATGATGATAATCTCCGCAAATTATTTTATTCGTATCTTAAAGCTTCAATAGGACTTATACGTGTGGCTAGATAAGCCGGTATTAATCCGCTTAATGTTCCAATTAATAACACTACTACTGCTATCTCTATGAGTATAGAAAGAGGTATCGAGTATATGTAACCGAGTTGGCCGTTACCAGCCACGTATATAAATAGATCATAAAGTGGAATTATGAGTAGTATTCCGACTATTCCACCTATAATGCTTATGATTAATGATTCATAAAATATTAATGATAATATTCTTCTTTTACTGGTTCCTAATGCTCTCATGGTACCTATTTCTCTGGTCTTCTCTTTAACTGTCATCATCATGACCACCATTATCAAGATCGCAGACACAAGGAATACCATGGCAATGACCATGTCTAAAAATAGATATGTTCCACTTTGAGTAGAATTTAACGATTGTAATGCTTCTTTTGGTGTATAAACTGTATAGGTATTGTTGTCATAATTATTTTCTAGAGTGTTCTGTGCATTTTCTAGTGAAACTCCATTATTTGGAGTTATTATATCTGCAGTTACTAAACCCGGTCTTTGGCTGATTTTCTGAACAAATGGAAGGGCTGCTATTACACTTTCATCTTGGATGCTGGTTGTTCCTATTCCCTGCTTTGCTAACACACCAATTACATTAAACTGCTGATTTTTAACAGTGAAAGTGCCGCCTACCGTAACATTATAATCTTTAGCAGCCTGATAACCTAAAATAACACTATTATTACTTTGGCCAACCAAAGAGTCTGATCCAGTTACTTTAGTACTGTTAATAAATGCCTGTTCGCTACCAGGAGTTAAACCCAAGAGGAATGTATTGGCTGTATTGTTATGTGGAAGAGCAGCTAATATTATTGCACTGCTTTTATCGGGATTAACTACACTATTGGCTAACACATGATTACTAACATTCTCCGGTATATTACTGCCCGATGGAGGATATCCAGTACCGTTAGTTTCAAAAACAAGTTTGCCTGTAATACTATTTGCATCTATCTGGATAGTTTCCCCTATTTCATAGGTAAGAAAACTTATCACACCAATAAGCAGAACACAGGTCATTACTCCAACAATAACCATACCAGTTCTGCCTTTTTTAGAAGTTAAATCTTTAAAAGCTATATCTAACATTATAATCGTTTCCTTTAAATTTAATTTTTATCAAAGTATGTATATTTTTTTATTCATATAAAATACTCTTTTAGAGATAATTAATCCTAAAACTGCCTAATTTCTAAATAAAATTGTTTCTTTTTGATTTTCTTAATTTTTTCAAACATATCAATCAATAAGGGCTCATAACAGATTATTACAATTACTCAAATTTAATTCTTTAATAATTTTTATTATTGATTGTATTTATTTTTATTATTGATTCAATTCAAATTTCAGAATGTAGAATGTTATAATTCAAATTTTTTCGAATTTAAAGATCAAGTTCCTTATATGTGTATTAAATACTCCTTATAGTAGATTATAAGTACTCGTATATTCATATGAAACATTGGAATAAAACAATTCATTATAATTTATAGTAATTCGGGACTTACATACAAAAAAAAGCCGGAATAATATGAATTCAAAAATGTTATTTGAAAATTCTAAGACTTTTTATATTTCAGGACTTCTTCTAATTTTAATTGGATTAATACTTATTAATATAGATTTAAACTTTTTAGATTATTCTTTACTAGGCGTAGGAATAGTATTATTAGTTTTAGGACTGAACGAAACTATAAAACCCTTTTAAGGCTATTGACTGAGAAACAGGTGGAAACTGTGTAAAAAAGAATAATAAAATTTATTTAAAATTTTCCAGGTGTAAAACTGAATAATTTGATATTATCGTTATTATTTCAGAAAAGAGGTGTACATGCTAACCGATCCAATAGTTCAAGAGATATTAATCGATATAACTCATGATGAAGAAGGCAGTATTTCTGTTATTGAATGTATATTATGTGGTGTAACATCTGATTTTGATATTGCCGAGAAAACAGGTATAAATTTAACAATTATTCGAAAAATTTTATATGAATTACACTCTGCAGGGATTGCAACCTACAACCGAATAGAGGATCCCGAAAACACAGGCGACATATACAGCTGGAAATTTAAACAAGAAAGGATATGCGAAATTATTCAAACTAAATATGTAAACATATTGGTAGAAATTGAAAAATCCATTAAATATGAAGAAGAAAACATGTTCTTTGTATGTAAATCCGATAATCACAGATATAAATTTGAAAAAGCAGCTGATCACAACTTTGAATGTCCTATATGTGGAGATTCTCTTGAACATCAAGATAATTCTAATATAATATTAGAACTTTTAAAGGAGAAAGAAGTTGTATCACACATGGTAAAATTAGATATTAACTCGTCAAATAGATACTAAAAAATTTTAGGAACATAATATATTGTTTAATCCTTAAAAGATTGGTAAATGATATGAATACCATTCTATTTAATTCTTATTTTCAACTAATCCTCTAAAATGGTATTTACAAGTTTTTATTGTATTGAATTTAATTTTTCTAAAAAAAAAATAAAATATTTTTAAGGATTTAAAAGGAATACTGTGTAGTTTAAATATCCTGCAATGGTTACCCAGATCAGGTATGGAATTAATATTATAGCTGCAGGTTTNNAACATTTATCACTAGTTGAGCAGCAAATACCACGATAGCTATTTTTACTTCTTTTCTTTCTAAACCTTCTCTCCATACTAAAAACAATGATATTCCCATAAGAACATATAGTGTGCTCCATATAGGTCCAAATGCCCAATTGGGAGGGGTCCAGGCGGGTTTTATTAAAGAAACATACCAAGTTGTTATTTGCTTTAAAGTATAAACTGTTCCAACGGCCCCGGCTAAAAATACAAATAGTATTGAAACAATCAATTTAGGAATTTCACGAACATTAAAACTATTCATGCTATCGAAATCCTCCTCAATATATTATTTCATTTTATATCAAAAACTAATCATAATACAGATGGTGCATACCATATTAATATATGTTGTTTAATCAACTAATATTAGTTGCAATTATTTTAAATAGCAAATTAAACCAAATTATTATATTGTTATAATCATGGAGCATGAATTTTAATCAATTTAAAAGTGATATTTCAAAAATTATACTGATCCAAGTGTTAATACCTTTACTTTAGTAAGGACTATATATCTGAACTTATATACTATGAATATTCTATTATTGTTTTTTAATAGATCTATTTAATTAAAATATCATAAAAAAGATTATTCTAAATAGTCTACTTTTTATAATAATCATAGTGAGATTCTTTTTTTAAGAAAACTATGAATTAAAAAAAATATTAATATTAAATTTAAATAAATTTTGATTACAAAACTTTAAGTTAAAATAAACCTTAATTATTAAGGATGATGAAATAAACAGAAATTGTCGATGGATTAAGAGTGAATATTATGAATAATAAGATTATAATCGTTGGGTTAGTCATCGTAGTCGTTTTTTTAAGTGGATGCATACAGTCCGACTCATCAAAGATTGATTCCCTATCAGTATCCATTAACTCACATCTAAAAACTGGAGATGGGGACTATAACACTGCCGGGACCTATACCAATGAATATCTTTATAGTGCAGCATTAGCTGAGTGTAATAATGCTTCTTCAGAATATAATCAGGCACGATCACTGGCAAGCCAAGGTTTAACATACGCTCAAGATTCTAATGATACAGTTTATGCTAATTATATGCAATCTGTTTTAAATGAAATAGATGCCAAGATCAATGCTACAAATGAACTCAAAACAGCAATCCCATATTTGCAGGATAACGATACAGTAAACGCTAATATCTATTCGAGTGATGCTAATGGATATATGGATGATGCAACTACATTCAGTAATCAAAGAGAGATTATAGTTAAGCAAAACCCGACTAAATTTAAATAATTAAACTTATAGGATATAATTAAAAAAATACTGATTTTTAGAGGTTAAGAATGATAAAGAAATGTATAGAATGTAAAGGTAAAGGTTATAATGTCACAAGTTACAAGGTATGTGAAAGCTGCCATGGAACTGGTGTTAAAAGTGAGGTGGATCTTAAAAACCACTTTAAAGGAGTATCATCAAACGCAGTTAAACGATTCGAACTTGATGAAGAACAGGATGTTCCTTGTGGAGCATGTAATGGAAAGGGTGAAATCGAAGTAACTGAAGAATG
>PLTK01000236.1:0-315 GCA_003164415.1 Methanobacterium sp.
GATTGGATCTATTTATTTTTTTAAGGTTTAACTCGCTATTTTCATTTTTTGATAAATCTTTCCCATTCATTATCTGAGAGGATCTCATATCAATTTCAACCAACTGTAATTTTTTAAGTTCCGCCTCTTTTGATAGATCATTGACTCTTTTTGTTGAATTTCTTACACTTCTAAATTGGAGAATAAGCAATATTAGCCCAACAACTGCTATTGCTGCCAATATTATATAGAACATATTCTGTGTGATGTGTGGAATTGTTACCATATTGCTTACCTATTTTTTTATTTTATTGAAATATGAATATTTGATTTTTA
>PLTK01000236.1:332-8498 GCA_003164415.1 Methanobacterium sp.
GTATGGAACAATAATTTCGTTTTTAGACATTCCAAACCCGCCAAAACTTCCACCTTTACCGATTATAAAATTTTCCATCAATTGGGTTTCAAAATCTACTTCAACATCTTTCACTTTACCAATAATAAGTCCAGAAGTGTCTATAACTTCTTTTCCAATAACTTCTTCTTTTATCCTCATATTATCACCCTTTGAGATTATCAGCAAACTAAATATTATTTATGTGTAATATTCTACTTAATTTTTTTGAATACAATTAAATTGTATATCATCTATCCCATAGTATAGAATTAATTGGCTAATTATATGTATTTAAAAATATTTTCTCTTGATAGACAAAAGAAAAAAATTTAACTTTTTTTATAGTTTACATGAATATCAAGTTAAACTCTTCTTCTGAGATTACTCCCTTATCTTTAAGGAGTTTAGCTAATTTTTCTAATTTATCAGGACTGCTAGCAGTTACTTCTTTGGATGGGGCGGTTTCATTACCCACCTCATTCACATCCGACATCCTTCTTCTAGTTCTTCTTCTAGCTCCTCCCCTTCCTAATGGTCCTAAATCTGGCATATGGTAAAAAACCTCCAAAGTTTGTTTTGTATAACTATTGAACTTTTAATCATATAATTTTTTTTAAATTTAATATTTATTATCTTAAATCATTAATGACCTTTTAATGAATAATTAAGCCATAATATGCCTTCTGTTTACCTTTAATTATACATTATTATCATAAGTTGGTGTTTTGATAATTTATTTAAACTTACTTAAAAACAGAATTTAATTGTTCTAAATTCGGGTATTCACTTAATTTTGCAAAATATATATTGATAATTATTAAAATTTTTATAGTGATTGTAAACATATAATATAACTATTCAGATCATTTTAGAGTTAATTAAATGATGTTATATGAACCTGTAATATATTCGTTGCATGAAATAAAATTATAAAAACTGGAGAATTTAATGATTGAACTATTATTCTTTCTTTTAATGGTTTTTATAATGGCTGTGATTTCCCGTAGAATTGATAAACTACCGGTAAGCGCACAGATGATATTCATTTTTTCGGGGATTTTAATTGGATGGTTTGTTACGGGTTTCATAAATGTAACAGAACCACCCGTATCAACAATTATACTTTTAATAGCTGAGATAGCCCTGGTACTAGTTTTGTTTACAGATGCCTCACGTGTTAATTTAGCATCAATTAAATGGAACAGTTTGGAGACCAGATTGTTGAGTATAGGGCTGATTTTAACCATAGTAATGGGAATTACATTTGCAATTGTAATATTTACCAATCTAACATTTTGGGAAGCAGCTATAATAGGGGTTGTTTTAGCCCCTACAGATGCGGCCTTAGGACAGATGGTGGTAAAAAATAAGGGAATTCCCAATAGAATACGCGAAGCATTAGAAGTTGAAAGTGGATTAAATGATGGTTTATCTGTACCATTTTTACTAGTTTTTATTGCAATTGGTTTATCTGAAGAGTCATTCTCACCTACAGGATACTTTGTTCAGACAGCCCTTGAACAAATAGGATTAGGAGCAATAGTAGGTATTGCAGTAGGATTTATAGGCTCCAGAATAGTTATAAAATCACGAAATAATGGATGGATCACTCCTAATTATCAAAGAATTGCTTTTTTAGTATTAGCGGTTCTCTCATTTATTATAGCTGACGAAATTGGTGGCAGTGGTTTTATTGCAGCATTTATAGGTGGTTTAGCAACAGGATATGTTACGAGAGATGCTGGCAAAGTTCTTATGGATTTTGCAGAAGCAGAAGGTCAATTCTTAAATCTTACGGTTTTTTTCCTTTTAGGAATTGTATTAGCCGGTTTGATCCCCTATATTACTTGGCAGATCATTTTATATGCCATTCTAAGTTTAACAATTATTCGCATGATACCAGTGGCCATATCACTTTTAGGTACCAAAGTAAGTTGGAATTCAATACTTTTTATGGGATGGTTCGGACCTAGAGGACTAGCTTCAATTGTTCTTGCACTTATAGCTTTAGAAAGATTAAATTCATTTCCAGGACAGGACACTTTCATACTGGCTGTTTTTATAACGGTTTTGTTTAGTGTAGTTGCTCATGGTGTAACTGCCCTTCCACTATCAAAGTTATACATAAAAAAACTCAAATCATGAAAATAATCCATAAAAAGGTGATATAAAATACAGTGAAATATTTCCTGGTTAAGCAATTAAAGGAATAAATAAAAAAAAATATTTTATAGAATCTTATCGAAAAAAANNAGTATTGGAACCATTTAGTTTGGGGAGTATTATTAGGTTTATTAAGTGCAATAGGGGCGTTTATTTTTATTTATTTAATGGATTTGGGTCAGAGGATATTTTTACCGAGCCTTACCAACTGGACACTATTCTCAGGACCATGGTGGTTAGTAGTTTTAATGACTATGGCAGGATTTTTAGTGGGTTTAATCCATCGATTCTCTTCAGCTAAACAGATGGATGTATTTGGTGCTGTTAAAAATGGTGATATTGATTCAAAACCCGTGCCATCCTCTCTACTAGTATCGTTGATATCTTTAATTACCGGGTTCAGTCTAGGTCCTGAAGTACCGACTGGAATGTTGGCTGGCGGTTTAGCATCTTGGATCTCAAAGCATCGTAAAATGAACTCTGAAAAAACAAAAATAAATGTTATAAGCGGAATATCCGGTGCATATGCAGGTCTATTTTCCTCACCGGTAGTTGTACTTTTAATGCTACTAGAAACTGATCATAAACAATCCGATTCATACTATGGTATTCTTTTGATTGCAGGACTTGCAGCTACAATAGGATTTGCCTTGTTTTATACACTTAATGGAATGTCTTTATCCAATTTACTAGGTCTTTTATCACCACCTGCATATCATCTAAGAATATGGGATTTAGGGGTTGGAATATTATTAGGTATCCTTGCAGTGCCTGTGGCATTGTTCTTTATGATATTAACTAAAGCTTTTAGTCGCATAGTTGCGCCTCTTAATGCCACGCCAATTGTTCGCGGTACTGTAGGAGGATTACTCTTGGGTTTGCTGGCTGTTATTTTCCCTGTAACAATTGGTTTAGGCACAACACAGATGCCAATAGTTACCCAACAGGCAGCCGAGATAGGAGTTGTACTTCTTATTGTATTTGCTTTGGCTAAAATGGTTGCATTGAGCGGTGCATTGAACTTTGGTTTCATTGGAGGACCTATTTTCCCCCTCCTATTTATTGGTACCACTCTTGGTTCAACAGTCCATCTAATTTTTCCACAAATTCCACTGGGACTGGCTTTAGGATGTATGATAGTAGCTGTACCTGCCGCTATTGTGCCGATTCCAATTGCTATGGCCGCTATTGGCATAGTAATTATTGGTGTACCATTTATAGATGCACTCCCCGTATTCTTGGCGGCTTTGGTCTCCTTTGCCATTACACATGGACTTGGACTTGGAGAAAAAAATAAAAATAAGCCGGCTAAAGAAGTTTAGTCCTAATTTCTTTTTAAAGTTCAAAAAATTTAACTATAAAAATTTTAAAATAAACTAAAATTAAAACTGGATATATTATCTGAGATTTAATAAAAAAAATAGATATTTTAGATAAAATAATAATAGTTAGGATACGATATTATTGAGATTAGAATATATTAATAAGAAAAATTTTTGATTATTTTGGTTCAACTTCACCCATAAACCATCCAACTAATGTGCCAAATCCTATTGTTATCAGTATAAATCCTACTATTGCATAAAACAAATTTACGTAATCTATCATATTCTCACCCTGTTCTTACTTGTACTAATGATATTTATTTTTTTTAAATTGGAAACATTTAAATTTTTTCATATTGCTACGTGCAAATTAAAATGTCAAACTTCTAGAATAATTTATCTATATTATATTCGTAGCATTATTTAACTGCATATGTTAGGTACTTCTAATTTAAATTATTTTATTTATATGTAAACTTAATTTTTGAGTTTAAAATTCTATTTTTAACTCAAATAAACTATTATTTTAACATATCCCAGTATAATGGTTTTACTCTTCACCCATATATTACATTACAATTCGATTCGGTTTTTTAATAAATCATACATTTATAATTCCCGAGTCATCTGAAAACAGGAATATTATAAAAATTGATAAATCCCCCAAGAAGTTAATTTAATGTGTATCATATTTACATAATGAAATTATGGACCACCAAACAAAAGATAGTATACAACTGTTAACAAAATTTTCTATTCAACCTAATGATATCCATCTATTTGAACTTGCCTTTCTTCATGAATCTTATTCCAATGAGAATGGTATTGATGAATGTTACGAAAGACTAGAATTTTTAGGTGACGCTGTTCTTGATCTGGTGGTATCTGAATTTTTATATAACATGGATTCCAATTTATCAGAAGGCCAATTAACTCGTATGCGTTCTAATTATGTATGTAAAAAGGCACTTTATATTTATTCCAAAGAACTAGAATTAGATCAGTACATAAAGTTAGGGGCAGGAGTAGATTTAAGTAGAAGAGAAATTGATTCTATTGTTAGTGATGTATTTGAATCTTTTATAGGGGCTTTGTATCTAGATTCTGGGCTGGAAAGTGTCAAAGACTTTCTCAATAAAACAGTTCTACCCCATATTAAAAATAAGGACGTATTCTTTTATGATTATAAAACTGAATTAAAACAATTATGCGATCAAGATTCTTGTGAAATAGTTTACGACTTAATCAATGAAAAGGGAGAACCACATAACAAAACATTCACCATGGCTGCCATGATTAATGGAAAAGAATATGGTATAGGTACAGGTGGAAGTAAAAAAGAAGCAGAACAGAATGCAGCTAAAATTGCACTGACTAAAATTTAATCTTAAACCTATTGCTGTTATGGGTTTTTAATCTAAATTACCTATAATGATAGAATAACTGAAATTATAAAGACAATAAACTATTAAAAGAGAAATTAATATGTCACTTATATTAATTTTAGGATTACTGTTCTTATTAATTGGATTAAATAGTTTAGTAAAAGTTAAGAAACTATTATCAATTGAAAAAAAGAGAAATTACAAAATTAGATTTTGTGGGGATAGTAAGTTCTATTTTATGTGTTATATTAGGTATTAACATTATTATGAGTAATTTGTTCTAAGATAATGTTAATTTAAATAAATCGAATCTAATTAGAATAGCAATAACTGAATATATGGTTGAATCATTATTGGAAAAAATTAAATGAAACATAATATTTGGAGTATAATCTTTGTTGGACTAGGAATACTCTCCATTTTTATAGGTATAACTTCTTCAGGAAATCATACATATACTGAACGTGCTTCTGCTAGATTCATTTTCTTTGGTATTATCTTGATTGCGCTTAGTTTATTTGGTATGGTGCCAAACAGGAAATCAGACAATATAAAAGAAGCGGAAATATTTAATTTCAGAGAAACAGATACTGATGACAATTGTGGAAAATGTGATCGTTTTGATAAGAACTCATTTGATGGTTTAGAAGTAAATTGTAAATTTTTTCATATAAAAACTGATGAAAATCATATATGTGATTTATTAAAACCACAATTAAAAGAGGATATTGTTAATAACTTCAATATGAACAACAATAAACATATAATAGATTATAAAGATCTTTTGAAGAAAATGAGATGAAATATATTTGGCAATGAGTAATCATCATGTTTATGGGTATAACTTGCCTTTCATTAACTGTGCCTTATTTAAAGGAACAACTCTTTTAAGAATGGAGTTCTTGGTTTGTTTTAATTAATTCCTAGTTATATCAGATGATGAAATAAATAAGGATGAAAGTTTAAAACTTAATTAAAATTACAATAACCAAATATTAAAATGAAATATTGATGATTTATTCCAAAATTTTTATGATCTTACTTAATAGTGTTCTAATTTATTTTTATGGATTCTATATTATTTCTTCTAAAATCATGACAATAAAATATTATTAATAAATCAGATGCATTTGATGCAGACCAATCTAATTTTATCAGGGTTATTGTAAAGGTACATTCTATATGTGGATACGAAGCTATCATAAGATTCATTCTTAATCTACTGAAATAAGAATTAATGATCTGCATATCGAAATTAGTAAGTCATTATTTAAAGTACAAATCTGTCCAAAAATTCAGACTTTGATAATCTGATCCAAATATTTAAAATCATGGACGAGTGGTTTTATTTAACAACATACTTTCAATATAAACATTAATATTTGACTTTTAATAAAAGATAATATTCAAGGAGGGATGTTATGATTTCTATGGGTAGGAAATTTTTAGCAGAATTAATTGGAACATTTCTTTTAGTATTCTTTGGTGCTGGTGCAGTAGTAATAACATTAATGATTGTACACGGCTCTGTAACCCCAAATCTATTTGCTATTGGTATTAGCATGGGAGATTGGTTGGGTATTAACGTAGTATTTGGTTTAGCTATAGCAATAGGTATTTATGCATTTGGAAAGGTATCAGGAGGACATTTCAACCCGGCAATAACTATAGCCCTATGGGCTGTTCGTAAATTCCATGGTAGAGATGTATTACCATATATAGTAGCTCAACTCATAGGTGCAACAATAGCAAGTTTGTTATTTGCTCTATGTATAGGTCAGCCAGCATTAGCACTTAAATTGGGTGCAACTGTACCATTTTATAATGTAGGATACATCAATGCTATACTTGTAGAAGCAGTGGGTACATTTTTACTTATGACTGCTGTAATGGCTGTATTAGACAATAAAGCAAAACCTGCAGTTGGTGCGTTAATGATAGGGTTATCAGTAACAGCATCACTAACATTAATCTCAAATATCACCGGAGGATCTATAAATCCTGCCAGGACATTTGGACCATATTTAGCAGATACCCTATTAGGAGGGGCAAATCTCTGGTATTACTTCCCGATTTATATAATTGGACCAATTGCAGGCGCAGTAATAGCAGCATTTGTTTATAATTATATTTCAGGTGGATCCAACCAAACAGAAGAATCTTCCTAGGTATATTGATGTTGGATAAATTCAATAAGTTTAAGATACTTTATTTTATATTTTTTTTTATTGGATTTTGAGAATAAATAGGATTAATTCTAGTAATGATTCAATTTAACTGTAATTTCATAACAGTTATAATTAAAATAAATATCTATGAAATGTTATTACTTGAGGGTTATAATACTTCTTCTGTATACTACGCTATGACGAAGTTAACACAGACTGTAAAAATAAATTATTCTAATTTTTTTACATATTTCTTTTTATATATATTATTTTGTGCATCATAGAATAGTTGAAACGTATCTATCGATTCCATTAATATCCTGTTTGCTTCCATAACATCANNGAGATGATTAGGAATCCTAATGTTCATCTTAATCAAAGATTGTTGTGAGGATTTATTATATTGTATTTGATATTCTAGAGAATACTCACTATTTATATATAAATTGTAATTGTCTAATCGATTTTTTAAAAAAGAGTACTGTTTTTGGGAAAGACCAGTATCTTCAAATTTAATAAATATCTCCGTTGACACAGATTCTATTTTGTTTACGTTAAACTCATTTATTTTAACATATTCACCACTATTATAATTTAATGTTTGTAACGGATATAATTAATGGTTGTTTAGTATAGTTCCAGTTGCTATTTGTATGAAACTATATTAGTTTAAGCTGAATATTTTAAAACATATCTAAAAAGATCACAATAAAATTGGGTTTAGTCTTTGATATACTACATCAAAATTATACAGATATTCTTTCTCTTAAACTTCTAATCACTTATTGACTGAAAGTTTTTTTTATTATATTTGATTACACTATACAATACACACAGTAATAAAATGTGGATTAAAAAATCAACATCTTAAATTAGCATCAAATCCCCTTAATAGATACAAAACTGATGATAATGTGAGTAGAATAATGATCAAATCTGTAAAATTGTATTATTTATATGTATTGTAAATAGGAATATTTCGAAAAAAGGATTGATATCTGAGGAACAGAATTATAAAAGCTATGGTAATAATAACATAAAAATTTCTATTTAGGGTAAAATTAAATTGGAATATAAAAGGATAAACCAAATAAATGGGATAGC
>PLTK01000067.1 GCA_003164415.1 Methanobacterium sp.
TACTCTAAGACTTAATATTATTTACTCAATTTATTGTCCTTAATAATATTTAAACTTTCATGTAGCTAAACATATAAACTTTTCTCATATTACTAGGTATATTCGAATTTAAAATAGTAAATTGTGGTATTGGATATGATATGAAATCATAAAAATATATGAGACTGACTAACTGTTTAAAAAATGATTTGAGTGATGTATCAAAGCCAACTTTTTGAATTAAATGGTAAGATTTAATATTCTATACCATTTACTTTCAATAATGGAGAATTATTATTTTTTGATTTAAATTCTCTAGGAGCATCTTCGTAGCCTATTTCTGTATCTTTTATTTTCGTTAATATATGCAGATATTTAAGAAGAAGCATATACGAATCCAACTATGTTCCATTATTACAGCTATAATGAATACTTTGTGAATGGCTGTTACGAGCAATTTTGTTGAAATATGGCCCAATGTATTTTGTAAATTAAGTTTTAGGCTCATATTACAGTAGTTCCTAGGATTCTGAACCAATTACTCATCCAAGAGATCTGAATAATTGTAGCGATAATCAAATTGAAAGATGGCTAATACAATGGACATTGATACCCAATTTATAATGGTAGTTAACGACTTAAAATCTTTATTTATACAGCCTTGATGCGACCCAGTTAGTGGATATCCATAAAAAAAATAAAATCTTGGCCGAAGTCTTTATTCATAACCTAAAAAAAATAACCATTCGAGTTAACATACATAAATTAAAGAGAACCTTAACTGTGGAAATAACAAATATAATACCAGTAATAATTCTTATTTAAGTTGTTATAATTCAAAAATATATATATAAGGTTAAACTATCTCTAAACGTAAGAAAAAAGGTGCTAAGTTATCCTATACCAAGATTTATTAATATTTAAATATAGGGTTATAGATTATATAATGAATACAAATGCAAAGTGATTACTCATGAGATGCGAGATATGTGGAAAAAAAATAGTAGAAGAACCAATCAAAACTAAAGTAGATGGTTCAATCATGCTTACGTGTAAAGAATGCTCAAAATTCGGTAAAGTGCAGAGGGAAGCACCTAAACCAAAAAGACCCGGAGCAACAAGAGTTAGGACTCCTAGGAGGATACAGAGACCAAAAGAACCAGCCGAAGAAGTTGTTGAAAATGTTAAGGATATAGTTAGGCAAGCAAGAGAAAGGAAAGGATGGTCCCGTGAAGAACTTGGAGAAAAGATATATGAAAAAGCTTCGGTTGTAAGTAGAATAGAATCCGGTAAAATGGTTCCAGATATTAAGCTTGCTCGAAAGATCGAAAAATTAATGAAAATAGTATTAGTTGAGAAAAATGAGGATGTATCTGCCGATGGATTGGGACATTCTAAAGTTAGAGGAGCAACTATTGGAGATATTGCCCAAATAAAAAAGAATTAAATTAGCGACTGAAAAATTATTCAGTCAAATTCTTTTTTAATTTCATTATATTACTTAATAAAACATAAAAAATAATTAGTTTTAATTTTGGTATATTGATCTTTAACATATTAACAGCCCAATTATTTTGATTTTTTTGCAGGCTTATCCTTATGTGAATAATAGCCCTTTAAATAGTTAAGTCCGTGGAATGTTTCTTCCAGTGTTTTATATTCACCATACTCTTCACTGATTACTATAACATGTGCTGGGGGGTGTATCTTCTGGATATTGACTATACTTTTGGTTGTGTCATCTTCAACACGTACAAGTACTGCTATTTCTGATTTTGATCTTACTTCTTGTTTAAGGATCTTACCCGCAATTTCATCAGCTTTTTTTGAGTTGATTATTCGTGGTTTTCCAGTGACCTTCAGTCCTGCATGTCTTTCAATGTCTGCTATTGTATTCAAAAGTTTTCCTTGATCTTCAGCACGTATTAAAATTAAAGCCATTATTTTTACTCCTTCTAATAAATTAGATAAATCATACATAAAAAATTTAATAAATTTAAAATAGTTAAAAAGGAATATAATGTTTCCATACTATTCCTATTTATTTAATTATCCTTTTTTTTATATCATTTCCTTTTAAGGAATGATGATATTAATGTGCTTCTAAAGAGAACTAGAATTATTAGTATCAACCCTATTGCTGTTTGGATATTACCTAAATCGCTTAAAATTGACGAATTTATTGGTAAATGCCAAGCAGGTGCGGATTTATTGCCTTGTAAAGGTGTGTAATATACTCCGACAGCTCTTTGATTTTGATTTACATTAATATCCATTGGTTCAACATAATTAACGCCTACAAGCAATCCATTTCCTATAGCTTTGTTTATGCTGGTAGCTATTGTAGTGGAGCTGTAACCGAATTTCTCAACAGATGCTTGCACAATTTCCCCTGTGGTTTCTGCTATTCCCGGGGCGTCAGTTCCATAAGTATACACTGTAGTGCTGTTTTGAGTCACTGTTATGGCACTTTGAAGTGCTTGGTATGCATAAACGGTTGTAAGGTTAGTTCCATCAATAGGACTTGTTTGGTAGTTATCAGCTTCAGGAAAACCTACACTCCATCCATTTGGACTTACCTTCTCATAAGGATCGTTCATATTAAAACCAGTTGTATTCAATTCTGGCGGGGTGAACATATCTCCTGTGGTTAATTCTGAAACTAGATTCAAACCACCACCACCGTGTTTCTCACCAGCATTAGTTGCAACATTATTAAATGCTGCTGCAAGAACAGCTGTAGCAGGATAACCATCTCTAATCATCTTTCCCATCATTTCAGCTGTTTGTAAACGCACAGCATCAGCTGTACCATACTGTGGATTACCTTGTGTATTTAGAAGGTGAATAATAGCTCCTTTATCTCCTGCCGGAAGTGTTGCTAGACCACCATTGTACGGTGTTATTGTTATCGTACCATTTGGGGATACAATTACAACATCAGCATCGAAATAGCCACCAACAGCTGCTCCTTCTGTGGCCGATCCTACCATTACCCTTATTTGAGAAAATCCATTAGCTACTGTAGCGGCTTGTGAAGGTGTTCCCCCATTTTCCATTACATTCAGGGCGGAAACAATAGCAGCAAGTCTTGGTGTAGCATTACCTTCACCACCGGATAAAACACAGAAATGTTTTGTCATGGATAGTATGAATGTGGATTGAAACATGTTATTTTGCCATGACTGACTTCCAGCGGCCACACCGTTTGGATCTTTCCCTGTTGGATCTGTTATTACCACAACGTTCATTGTTGCTGATGCAGTATTAACAACCATTGTAAACGTTATCAGGAATAAGACAAATCTCATTAAATTTACTCTCTTCATAATCATGCCCTCTAATAAGTTCCATTAATTCCTTGTCCTTCAATATGGATGTTTGAGAAACTTTCAACAACGTTAACAGTAAGTACTCCTGTTTGATTATCTAATTGAACCGATGCTGCTGTGATCGGTGTTATTGTTGTACCCGGAATTGTGGTTTCCATAACTGCTTGCTGTGCATTTGATAAAGCTTCATTCAACGGAACCATACGTTTAGTGGTAACAAGCGTGTCTCCCTGTATGTAACTTCCAGATCTAAATCCGACGTTATTCAAACTTGCTTTAATTGAATCTAATGGAACTATATCGTTTCCATGAACAATTATTCCTGAAATTTCTACTCCTTGATTTCCCACGTCGGTGGAAGACGCGTAGGACATATAAGTCATGACTCTTCCTGAAAAAATAAGCATGAAGGCCAATAATAAAATAATTAATGTATCTCTCCTAATTTTTATGAACATTCTTTCACCTGTTGTGCATTGACTTTGCACTTGATAATATTTGTAAATTGATCATTAAATTCTGTAATCTTAAATAATTTGATCTTATCTTTAGTGATTTAATCTTAATGGATATAATAGTATGTAAAGTATTACATTAATATGATATGGTTTGTAACCTTAGTGAATTTCATCTATCTTTCATGTTGAGAATACTTTCTTTGTATTTAAATGCTGCTTCGCCTAGACAGACTAAAGCATCGGTTTTACATTTTAATCCTATTTTAACCCCGGCTAGCACTTGATCAGAACTTGCTCCAAGTGTTCCTTTTTTGAATTCTTCTGAAGAAATATCTGTAAATAATATTTTCCCTGTAGAAATGTATTTGTCATGTTTCTGAGCCGCCTTTCGTGATGCGAATGATGCGGGAATAATGAAATCTCCATTTTCCATGGCATTTTTTAATATTTCCATATCGCCGGATTCTCCAGATTCTGAAGAAACAGTGATTACCACGGTGATTTTATTGTAAACTTTTTTTAACTCCCTAAGAACTGTTTCAATCCCTGCGGGATTGTGACCATAGTCCAGAATAACATCCATCCCATTATAATCGTATAAATGTTCTATCCTACCTGGAACTCCCTTAAAACTTTTAACAGCTGTTATTATATCATTTAAAGGTATTTTAAAGAATTCTCTAGCTGCTGCTATGGCTCCAATAGAATTATAAACATTGTGGAGTCCAATTAATTGCATCTCTACTTCCACATCACCTTCTGGTGTTTGTAGAGTATAATTTCCCTCTGCTTCATCTATATCCTTTGCTAGATAATCCGGTGTTGGCCTATTAATTCCACATTCACACTTGTAAACCCCTGAACCTGTAATAGTTTCACTTATAGTAATTTCTCTTCCACACCAACATGGTTTGGAACCGATTTTTGCACCTTGTGAATCAACACCAAAGGTAATAACTGAACTTTTGGGATTTAGCATTCCAAATATTGTTGGATCATCTGAGTTTACAATTAAGACTTTGTTTTTGAAGTATTTTATAAATTCGCCCTTGATACGTGCATAACTCATAAAATCAAGGTCTTCATCCAGATGATCTGGGTTGATATTGGTGACTATTCCACATTCTGGTTGGGAACGTTCAACCATTATTTTAAGATCACCGGTTTTTCCAAATGTACCGGTTTCAAGAATAGCAACGTCTCCACTTAACCTGGCCTGTAAAGGAGGTATATAATCAATATTTCCCTGTAAATTCCTAAAACCATGTTCTGTTGGCTTTAAACCCACTTTTCGGCATATATGTTTTAGAAGTGTAGTGGTTGTTGTTTTGCCGTTGGTACCAGTAATACAAATAACGGGTTTTTTTGGCTTAAAAGTTTCTAAAATATCTTCTACAGATAAAATATCCTTTCCATATACTTTGATTTGCTTAAAAAAATTAGATGTTTCCATTAAGCTTGGAGGGGTCACGATATAAGTTGATTCATTAAAAAATGATTCAGGATGTTCTGATAAATATAATGGTATGTTATAATCATTCAAAGTATAAATATAATCACATTCATCCTTTTTATGCAAATCTGTACCAATAACGGGATAACCATGATCCATTAGCACTCTTGCAATGAGATTTGATACCACCCCGCAGATACCGATTACACCGTAGACTTTTGCTTTCCCATTATCCATATTAGTCATATTTTTTACAACCCTCCATAATACCAGACATCATTTTAGTCTTGACATCTTCATAATTAGTGATGGCTCCAGGACCAACGTGTAGAATAGTGCATCCTGAATGGGAATGTTTAATTGATAATTCTCCTGCAGTGACCATATCTTCTACAGGAATTTTGATAGCCGATGATTTTTGGGCTCCTTGAACAACTTCATTTGCAGCTTCTATATTGTATTTTTTAGTTGTTTCATTGTATCCACTGCAGATTAATACTTTAGCATATTTCCCGACGACTTCTCCCACTTTGTATTTATCTCGAGGATTGGTACTATCCGGATTATCAACAATAACAATAAGTTCTTCGTTTTGGAAACTTTCAAGTGTTTTAACAAGTCCTTCTGGAACAAATGCCGCATCAAAATGAACTTCTCTACCTTTAAAATTTCCAATATATTCCATGTGACCTGCGATCCCTTTAATACTATTTAAACCTTTTATTATAGCAGTATCATCCAATCCATATGCCAGTGCTGCAGCAGAAGCTGCAATTGAGTTTTCAGTGTAATATCCTGATAATTTGAAAGATGTTTCAAAATGTCCATTAATATTTAAATTTGGTATATCGTAGGTTATATCCAACATACCATNNTCCTGAGACTAAAATTTTACTAGAATCTGCTATGAAAAGTTTACGTGCCACATATTTTTCCATAGAATATTCAAATTCATCTAAATGATCAGGGTAAATATTGGTAATTACTCCAATATTCAGATCAACCTCTGACATGAGCCTTGAAGTACCATGGGGCAGCTCAAGGATTGCTATGTTGTTTATTTTATGGAGTCCATTTACAATCCCATCTACAATAACTTCACTTAGGAGGTTTCCCATTCGTGATGAACAAGTCCATACTTTATAACCTGCGGACTGGAATATATCCGACAATATATGTGTAGTGCTGGTCTTTCCAAGCGTTCCGGTGATTCCTATTATGTCTAAATCTAAAATATCGTTTATAACTTTGGAAACGTAATCATTGTCAAGTATTCCAACTTGCTTATCATCCAACAATTTTCTAATTGGAGAATTTTCAGGTACAGTAGGTGAGATATAGGCATAATCAACCTTTTCAATACCTTTAGATACATCTGAACCCAACATCAGTTCTACACCTTCTTCTTGTATTGTTTTAATGGTTTCTTGCACCTTTGGTGGAAATTCTTCAAGAATTTTTCTGTCTGTTATAATGACTTGATTTCCAGTGTGATTAAGGATTCTTGCAACTGGACGTCCAGCGTTACCTGCCCCTATTATTATACATTTCATAATAAATTTCCTCAAAGAATTGGTTTAGAACTAATCAAAAATCTTTATTTGGTTTAAATTTAATTTATTAACATTAATTTATTTATTATTTATCCTGATTTGCTATTTTATATATGTTCTTATGGATTAAATGGATATTCTTTACAAGCTAATTAAGTTTATTCGATTGCTAATAATCTTAAATAAAGGATTTATAATTCAAAATATTTCCTTATTAGATTCATTGTTAATGCTATAATTAGAGTGTATTATAAAAATAGAAAATTTATTAATATTTATTTAATATCTAAATTTTTATTAAATTCAATATAAGTTTATTTGCAGGATCCATTCCTTGAGCACCTATAAGCAGCATTGTATCGGTTTTTTTTGTATTCTCTAACGCATATTTTAGTGTTGGATATAAATTTTCATAATACACATATTTCAAATTGTTTTCTTTTAGAGTTTTTAGTACAATGTCCCTTTCCGCATGTTTTACAGTGTTGGCATTATCAACTACTTCACTACTGCTTGTTATGATAATGTTATGATTTAAACCTTCAAGCCCATTGATAAGCGCTTCTGTATTTAATCCGTTTATTGCAGTTCCTCTTGAACCCCTGATTGCAAATACAACACAAAGATTTCCTTCGCTCATCTTGGCAGCGCTTTTTATAGTGGCAACTATCCCATCAGGATTATGGGCAAAGTCATCAATTATGAGTGGATCTCTACCCAATACGGTGAATCTTCTTTCTAGCTGTTTATAGGATGCTATGCCCTGTTTAATCAATTTTTCATCTATATTTAAAACTAAACAAGCATCTATTGCAGCCATTGTATTCTGTAGAAAGTGTTTGCTACTAAATGGTAGTTCCTCTTTTTTCATGAACAGTTTGGAACAATGATAAATACCATCTGATTTGAGTGTTATATTCTGATATAACGGGCCGTTGTCAAGAGTTCCGTGGGATAAAAGGTTGATACTATCTTTTTTTTGTATAAGATCTCCCATTTTGAGTAGTAGAGGATCATCAGAATTTAAAATAGCATACCTTTTTTTTGAATTATTTTTTTCTAACTTTTTATCCTGCTTTGATCTATTGGATACGGCTTTTAAAGATCCATATATCTCAGTGAATGTTTCATCAATGGAATTAACAAGACCTATATGATCTAAACCTACATTTGTGATTACTAATACATCTGGATCAATTGCTGAAGTCATCATGCATGCATGATCTTTCATGAGTTTATCTAACCAACCCTGTACTTCTGAAACTTCAATAACCATGGCTTGAATTGCTTCATTGTTAATATCTTCGAATTCAGCAATTTGCACAGCTACAACCGGATCAATTAGCGTATTAAATTCTGATTTAGCATCTGTATTTGTATAGGTGCTGTAACCCGCTAAATCTAATATCTTGTAAATCATATGGGCTGTTGTTGATTTACCATTTGTACCAGTTACAACTACACGCAACGAGTCTTGAGCAAAGGTGTTTACAGCCCATTTAAGAGCAAAAGCATTTGCAAATTCGATTTTAGGTGTGATTATTAGGGGTAATTTAAGTTTTTTTGATGTTTTCACAGCATCCTTTGTAGGATTTTGTGTAATAATACAAGAAACTCCCTTTTCAGATGCTATTGCAATACCCTTCTCATCAATCCAGTGCCTTATCACAACATCCCCGGGCTTTGCACGGTTTAAAAAAGTAAAAACACCTTTAATAGGATTTATATCTCCTATTAAATTTCCTTTAACCTTTTTGGCCAAATAGGATGTTGTAATCTGATTCATATTAAATTTCCTTGGATAGATATTAGAACGCCTTGTAAACATACAATGCAGCTGCACACACTAATGCAGTGGCTCCCCAATAAATCACTATAATTTTTTTCTCAGATAACCCCTTGTAGTTGAGAGTATGATGGAGGGGTTCTACTGGCAATTTGATGATATGTGCCCTGTGGAGCAGACTCACAATTACGGAGATTATTGGTATTGCGAGTGCTATAACCGCAAATAATATTACATCTCCTAAAAATGCCGCAGTAATATATCCTGCTCCCAGTGCAAAAGACCCAGTATCTCCCATGAATATACTTGCAGGGTACTTGTTATATACAAGAAATCCAAAACAAGCACCGGCTATCACAATAAATGGTAATGATCCATTGGAATTTCCATATGAAATCATAAATATTGCCGACGCAATAGAAGCAATTGCAATTATTCCTGCTGCCAGACCATCCATTCCATCGATAAGATTGACTGAATTTATAGATCCTACAATACCAAATATTACAACCGGTATTATTAATATTCCAATATTAAATCCGAGTAAAGTGGCACCAACAGCACCTGAAGCAATAAGGAACAAAGAAACCAGTATCTGGGCAAAAATCTTCTCATTTTCTTTTATTTCACTTTTTATTGGTGCTTCTCCTGTGATTTCGACTAAATTATTTTTTAAGAGATATTCTAAGTCTTTTTTTGCTTTAGGTGTTGTTACTCTGGCATTTTCCCCTGTTTTAAGAGTTAATCTACCAATTTCAACTTCTTTTGGACTTATATTCCTTATAACTTTTTGAATTTCCTTGGTTTTAAGACCAATAAGATCGTCCATCAATCCAACAATCCCTGCGGTCATCATAATAGTTACTGTTAAAACAAGGTTTTTGTCTGAGTAAAAAACACATGCAAGTAAAAGAACTCCCATTAGCATTGCAAGTCCACCCATGGTAGGGGTTCCTGCTTTATGACTGTGTTCTGTGACAATTGGATTATCTTTAACATCAGCATATTTCAACATCTTCTTGACAAAAAGTGTGAAAAACGCTGTGGCTATGAATGTGAGTAAGAATATGAAAAATTCTACCTGAATATTGCTCAAAATATCACCTTTAATTGTTTTATAGGAATGAAATCATTTTGAAAATATAAATGCAATTAAATTATTTATNNTCTATAATTTGAACACCATAACCTATTTTAAAATTTTTAGATCTTCAGAGATTTTAACGGCCTCTGCCATTGTTTCACCACGTATTGTAATACGTTCATAATTATTAGGTCCATGGATAATCCAAGAATTTTTATTGGAAAATTCCCTGAATTTGTAATTGTTTTTATTTGAGATGTAACTACCAACGGGTATCTCAAGAGCAGAATAATTTTTAATCCTATTTTTAAGTTTTAAGTCGTTCCAATTCCCAGATGCCATATCAATTAATTCATGCATTATATTAACGCCTGTGGCAGCATTTGTGAGATACCTTGTGCCGCTTGGTCTGGCATTGATCTCTATAGTATTATTTTCTTGCGTGTCGGTGTTAAATATTAAATCAATATCTGCTGTACCTTCCAATCCTAATTTTTCTGCAATATCTACGGCAATTTTTTGAATCTTGAGATTATTTTCTTCATTATTAATGTTATTTATATTTAAAGGGGCTTTCTTAATCTTTTTAAGTGGATGGATACATTCTAATGTAGTTTCTCCTTTATAAACCGGAACTAACGGCACAGTTTTACCATTCCACCTTAAAACTTCTATGGATATTTCGGGTCCTTCCATGAATTTTTCTGCAACACCGTTTTCAAATTCCGGGAAATATTTTTCGCTATGATCAATTGAAGAGATTATTTTGATTCCAGATCCTCCCTGTCCTTCGATCTGTTTAAAGACCATTGTTTTACGGTGTTTTATCATTTGTTGAATATTCTCACGATCATTTTTTGTTATTTTAAAATATTCGGGTGTTTTAATGTTATTTTTAACAAAAAATTCTTTGGTTTTAAATTTATTTACACATGTTGTGGCAGCAGAAACTGGAGATGCTACAACAGGAATTCCATACTCCTCTTCTAACTTCTCTTTCATAGTAGCTACTTCAATAAGAGGTCTATCAATCCCTATTAATGGTACGACACCATCCACTCCCTCTTGAATGGCAATTTTCATCGGCTCTTCCATTCCCCTTGAAACAATATAATTCGAATCAGCCAGTTTCAAGTTGGGAGATTGGGCATTTGATTCGGATATTATGCTCTGTATACAATTTTTTTTAGTGTAGAGTGCTACATCATCAAATAGACGGGCCCCTATAAACAGTATTTTCATTTTATCACAATAAGTTTATAAATAACTTTTTTAAGAGAAATTGAATTATAATGATACTAATTTTTTTATCAAAACAATCATGTTCCCATTTCTGATCTAATGTTAATTTTAAACGATATAGTTAGAGAAGTAGGATTTCCTAATATATAATAATATCAATATAATTATGAATGTTGTACATTAAAGGAATTATTTATTATTCTAGTTAATTCTTCCACTCCAGATTTGACTTCTTTTGAAATTGGATTGGACATTTCCATATTTTTCGGTTGAATCCCAATTAGTAACATTTTGGCATCTGTAAATGATTCCAAATATTTGATTATGAATGATAGTGGCATTGCGTGAGTTGAGATATTGTACTCTGCTATTTCCTCACATTTGACCAGTTTTATAGAACCGGGATTCATTTTCATTTCCACAGCATCTATGAAGATTATGTGGGATGGGTTTTCTTTTCTTATGAGTCCCGAATAATTTTCTGGGACAGTTTCCGCATTTATAACAAGAAGTTCAGATTGGTTTTTGAGTAATTTTGTAAGATTTCTGGCCATTAATGGTCCTAATCCATCATCTCCACGCATGTCATTTCCTATGCATAAAAATATGATCTTACTATATTTCTCTGCGAATTTTTTCAACTCTTGCTTTAACACTCTCTAATCCTCCGCCCATCTTATAATGTAGATTTAAATTTATTATGTCATTGGGATAAACTTTNNTAAAGTAAATGTGGTAATTTTTACCCCTGAAATTATTCCATGTGTTTTTATTTTAATATCTATGGATTCGTTAAATGTTTCTTCTATGTGGTATCTGAAATTTATTCTACTGTAGAAGTTAGGGGCTCCTAAAACCCTGTTTTTAGGATGTCCGTCCTCCTCATAACATATATTTTCAGTATCAACTTGTACGGGTTCTATGCAATTTAAAATTCCACAGGGGATTATTATTCCACTATTTTTCAGATATTTCCTAACAGAATTTAATACTGGAACTTGTTCTTCATCAATAAGTGCGGTGTCCAGCATTTCACAGATGATTACATCTGCTTTTTTTGAAAACGAAAATTTAGTTGCATCGGCTGTGATAATTTCGACATTATCAATATCTTTAAGATTTGATCTCGCGATTTCTGCAGTGGATTTATTAATTTCAATAGCATAAACAAAATTTGAATTTGGAGCGGCCCACGCTGAAAGAATTCCTGAACCTGTTCCTAAATCGTAAACAGTTCCTTTAGCTTTTTTCAATATGGCTTCATAAAATCCTGCTAATCGTGCAGTATCTGATGTGAGGTTATGGTGATAGGACGTAAATTAACACCTCATAAAATTAATCTGTTAAACTAGTATAA
>PLTK01000245.1 GCA_003164415.1 Methanobacterium sp.
CGGCATATGTGACTAGTCCTACTGACCCTGATTCCCATAACTCAACTGCAATAACTACAGTGACCACACTAACTAATTTAACTATAATCAAAACTGGAAATGCAACTGTACTACCTGGAGGAATTATTAACTATAAAATATTCGTAAAAAACAACGGGCCTTCCGATGCATTAGAAGTCCACTTATACGACGATATAAATCCATTAGTCACAGATGCACAATATTCTCTTTCAGGAAATACTGGTACATGGAGTCCATGGCCACCAGCATCAGGATACTTAGATTTAGGCACTCTAACTGCAGGTCAAAATGAAACAATATTGATTATGGGCACAGTACTCCAATCAGCTAATCAAGACATAATCAATACTGCAACGGTGACAAGTATAAATTCACAAGATATGAATTCAACTGTTGTTACACACCTAAAAACTGCAGATATAGGAATTACGAAATATGTAACTACAACAACACCTAACTATCTGGATAATGTTACATTTACAATTAAAGCACATAATTACGGTCCAGATCAAGCCACAGGAGTTCAAGTAACAGATTTGCTTCCGGCTGGATTGAAATATATCTCATCATCCGTTACTCAGGGAACGTACAACTTCACATCTGGTCTTTGGACAATAGGCAATATAAACAATGGTAATACAGCGTTATTAACCATACTTGTTCAAATAGAGAAAACTGGCAGTATAACAAACACTGCAAATAAAACTGGAGAAAATGAGTACGATCCTAACCCAAATAATAACCAAGATTCCAAAACACTGAATGTTCCAGAAGCAGCAGACTTATCCATAACAAAAACAGTCAAACCAACAAACCCATTGATACACGATTCAGTAATATTCACAATAATAGTCCATAACCATGGTCCCGACACAGCATTAAATGTTTATGTAATTGATAAATTACCTAAAGGATTAACATACATTTCATCATCAACTAACTACGGTTCATACAATCCAAAAACAGGAAAATGGGCAATTGGAACATTACTAACAAACACAACTGCAATACTAACCATAAAATCTGGAGTTGAAGCTGTAGGAACAATTCAGAATCAGGCAACAGTATACTCATCAACGTACGACCCCACATTAAATGATAGGACAGCAAGTGCAACGATTCATGTAAAAAAGGTTAAACATCCTGGAAAGCATGAGAAATGCCATGGATCATATGGGAATTGTCATGGAAAAACAATTCCAATGCAACACACAGGAACACCAATTGCAGCGTTGATACTAGCAATACTAATGATAATTAGTGGATTAGTTATTTCGGTAGGAAGAAATAGGACAAAAACAGGATAAAAATTCTTAAATACTTTATTTTATTTTTATAAATAATTTCACTACAATTATGGAATAATTTGAGAATGAAAAAAAATATTAAAAAAAAAATTATCATTCAACTGTAGAAATTGTATCTATAACTGAAAAGAAATTATAGATCACTAAATTAAAATATCATTCAACTGTAGATAAATTTTCCACTGTTATCATTAATTTCACCATCAAGCATAACAACGTTCCCCCTTACAATCGTCATAATGGGTAATCCTTTTACTTTAAAGCTTTCAAATGGCGAATAATGGGCTTTTGAAAGAAAATTATCTGGTTTAATAATATCTTCCCTTTTCATGTCAACAACAACAAAATCTGCATCCATACCTTCCTTTATGAAACCTTTATTTGGTATGTTAAAGATCATTGCGGGATTTTCGCATAAAAGTCTTTTAACATCAACAAAAGACATCCTATTCTGGTTTACTTTTGTTAAAAATAAGGATAATGCTGTTTCAAGGCCAGGTATCCCTGGCGGTGCATCCCAAATATTATGTTTCTTTTCCTCAATTGTATGGGGGGCATGGTCCGTTCCAATTAAATCTGTTAAATGCAGATCATTTAAACCTATTTTATCTACAAATCTCCTAAGAGGAGGGTTTGTTTTGGCGAAGCTTCCAAACTTTGTCAGATATTCTGAATCTAAAAATAGATGATGTGGTGTAATTTCTGATGTGATATTACAACCATCATTTTTGGCATTATGTATTAAATCTAGGGATTTTTTCACGCTGGCATGGCAGATATGAATTTTTAGATTAAATTTATTAGCGAGTGAAATTGCTTTAGATACAGCAACCTCTTCTGCCTGGGAAGGCCGAGCTTCTGTATAGGCGGTTGGATTTAACTCGCCTTTAGATTTTTTTATTTGAGTATAATGTTCCACAATTTTATTATCCTCAGCATGAAGTGATATAATTGGGTTATTACCCTCAATTTTGGTTAATTCAGATATTTTGGAAAACATTTTTAATAAAAAATCATCTTCATACAAATCCATAAATATCTTAAAGGAAGCAGGTTTTAATAATGCAAGTTTTGGTATTTGGTCTAAATTATCGGCGCCCACATGAAAACCAAAGTCAACAACACTTTTTCTTTCAGCTATCTTGAGCTTTTCCATGTATGCTACTGATGTGTTGGTTGCAGGTTTGGTATTCGGCATATCCAGCACTGTTGTGAAACCCCCAGCTGCAGCAGCTTCAGTCCCAGTTTTAAAATCTTCTTTGTAGGTGAAACCAGGATCCCTCATGTGTACATGGGAATCGATCAATCCCGGAAATATAATATTTCCTGAAACATCAATAATTTTATCTGCAGGAATGGGAAGTTTTTTTATTGAAACAATTTTGCCCCCATCCACACCAATATTATACATTATATTTCCAGGGACAATTTTACAGTTTGATA
>PLTK01000129.1:0-4719 GCA_003164415.1 Methanobacterium sp.
AAAGTTTATGCTGAAGTTCCCTCTAAAGTGGAATATTCACTAACTAAAAAAGGTAAAGCTGTCATTCCCATTTTAGATGCGATACATAACTGGGCAAAAGAGTACTGTGAATCTAAAATATGTTTAAACGAATTAGATTAAAAATTTAAAAGAAAATATTTATAATTAAAATTGAATATTTATATTGGGCTATAAATGATTGTTATAAGAAAAGATAAAGATGATACAGGAAAGGAAGTTAAAAAGAAAAAAGAAGTTAGAAAAAAGTCTTTTATACCTTTCCTATTTAGTGTAGCGATTTTTCTATTATTATTCCTATTGGTTCCTATAGGATTAGTCTTACTACTCCACTTACCATGGTATTTATCATTAATTTATCCTGTGGGAATTTTTATCGGGGCTATTTTAATTATTCTCGGTGTTATAATTATATATTATGGTATTAAAGGTCTTAGATTGAGATATTCTCGTGATTCATATGANNTAACATTTATTTTTATTAGCACCTTCCTATTTTTAGTGTTATTTTATATCACAGCAAAATCGGAAGAAAAACAATTAATTCAAACATATGGTAAAACATACCTCAAATATAAATCTAAAGTACCTTTATTTATCCCATACCCAAAAATTTAGATAATAAAATTAAAATAGTAAAGAGTGCATTTTATCTTATAATTAAGTGATGACTTAATTTTCCATATTAACATTAAAATATTTGAGATTTCTCTTTTTCATTATTTATGCTTTTAATTAAATATCCAGAGATTACATTTCAACGTTACTTCTTTTCATTTTATAAAGTTCGTTGAGGATTAAGTTAATGAGTTTGGGATGTGTTTTTTGATTTCTATTTCGACATAGTATCCTTTATTCTTTAAAAAATAATCAAAAAAACCTGAAAAATAAAAAAAAATTAGAAATAACAACTAATTTTTATTTATTATAGGTCTTAGTTTTTTTAGGTTTCTGATAGTTTTTGTAGAGCTATATTTGAGTTGTGGTCTATTGTTATTATGAGACCTGCTAAAAAAAATACATTTAGTATGATGGTTCTTTTAGTGGATTCTGGTGTATATTTGTTTATATTTTTCTGGAATAATCCTTTTTTAACTCTCGAAACAACAAATTCAACATTTGTTTTAAAAAAACATGGCTATGAAATGATTTTAATTGATAAAACCATTATATTAATTTTTTTTTAACACATTTGAAGCGATTATCGTTCCAATTTTCTATAACAAATAATTTTAAATATTTTCTTTAACAAATTAGTAATTCTAGTCTTCTTTATTGTAATTTAAATGATGTTCCATTTTTATAGTTTAATAAATATGTAAGCATCAATATTGAATTTAACGGTTTAGAAAGCATATTATTCTTATAAGACAAATTTTATAATGTATTTTTAGGCTTAAGATGGTGAATGCATATTCAAATCTCTAATAATAAAAAAATAATCATTTTTTTCATGATAAAATTATAAGGAGCTATAATTATTTAAACTACAAAATTTAATTAATTAAAAAATAAATAAATAACTATTGTTAACTTATTTTATAAGAGATTATGAAATGTTAGTGGGTCTGTAAGTTATTTGGTATTAGTGTTGATTGTAAAATTTGAAAAATACTCTAGTTTAGAGTTTATTATTGGATTTCAAATCCTGAAACTTCTTGAAATATTCACACATAACACTACAACTACAAAAACATGGCAAACCATTAGTACGCTGGAAAACGCATCAAGAATATCCCATGTGAGTGAAAAGATGAAAAAAGAGGAAATTAAAAAGTTAATATACCAACGATTTATTGAACCTACAAAGCTAAAACGAGATGTTTTTGCTGGAATAGAAATTGAATTACCTATCATCAACTTAAACAGAAAGGCAGTAGATTTTAAATTAATTCATGAATTGACTGTAAAATTTAAAAATTATTTTAACTTCAAAATAAAAGCCAGAGATGAAAATGGTATAATATGTGCCCTTGAAGATCCAATAACGAATGATATATTTAATTATGATTGTTCGTATAACAATCTCGAAATTTCATTTGGAAAAGTAAAAAATTTGTACGATGTAAAAGAAAAGTTTGAAGAATATTACAAATTTATTCAAGATGTATTAATTAAAGAAAATCATACTCTAACAGGCTTTGGTGTTAATCCTTATAGAAAATATAATAAAAAAATTCCAATACCAAATGGAAGATACAGAATGTTGTATCATCATTTATGCACATATAAAAGGTATGAGGATGAAATGTGTTTTCATGACATGCCAGAATTTGGTATGTTTACTAGTTCATCACAGATTCATATAGATGTTAATTTTGATGATTTAATACCCACACTAAATGCATTTTCCAAACTTGAGCCAATAAAAGCTATTCTGTTTTCTAACTCTGTTTTAAACGGAGAAAACATGGAATTAACTTGTAGTCGAGATATGCTATGGGAAAACAGTATGCAAGGATATACTAAGAAAAACATTGGAATGTATGATCCCATACCACAAAGTATTGATGAGCTTCTTGAATATATGCTCAGTACAAGCATATACTGTACTGAACAGGAAGGAAAGTACATTAACTTCCATCCTACTATAATAACTGAGTTTTTCAAAAGAGAGAAGATAAATGGAGAATACTTTGAAGGTGGAAAATATCATGAAATAACCTTTAAACCAAAGAAAGAAGACTTTAATTATCTTAGACTTTTTAAATTTGAAGATTTAACTTTTAGAGGCACAATAGAATTTAGAAGTGTTTGTTGTCAGCCAGTTAATGAAACAATGACTGTTCACGCCTTTCACCTTGGACTTATTAATCAGATAGATGAAATAAATCAAATGTTAGATGAGGATAATATCTTATTTAACAAGCCTTATTCTTTAACTGAACTACGAAGAATTTTTGTAAAATCTTATCTTCCCGATTTTGTAGATGAAAAGAAACTTATAAAGCTTTTAATAGAAATTCTTGATTTAGCATCAGAAAGTTTAAAAGAAAGAGGGAATAAAGAAGAAAAATTATTAAAACCATTATATAAGAGAGCAAAATCCTTAGAAAATCCTGCTCAAAGACTAATAAAACATTTAAATTCTGGAGGGAAAATAGAAGAATTAATCTATGAATATGGAAAACTCTAATTAATATTGGTAATTTAAATTACTAAAACAGTTTATTAAAACTATTGAGTATTAATCTGTGAAAATTATATTATCAAATAATACTGGGAGGTCGGGTAATTTTTTACTTAGAAAAATGGGATCATAATTGTGTAAGAATTTTCTGTCGGATTACGTTTAAAATGTGGAATGTTATTATAAGCCATATGTGATTCCATCGCATTATATTATGATTTCTATAAGACCAAATTAAATATAATAAATTGTCTAAATTACTAAAAATACTTTTACATTTTAATATTTCATAACTATTTAATTTGTAAATTTCAATAAAATTTTAAATAATATTTATTATATTTATATTTTTACTTAAAAAAAATTTAATATTTTTCAATATTAGGTGATTAACTAATGAATAAAATACGTTTACTAGAAACATTTTCAGATTTAGTTTCAATTTATAGTCCTTCCCTTTCAGAAAGACTTGTTTGTGATTATTTAAGTTCTAAGCTTAGTGAATTAGGATTCAGACTTCATGAGGATTTAGTAGGTGAAAAAATTGGAGGAAATACTGGAAACTTATATGGATTTTTACCAGGAGATGAATCTTTAGAACCCTTGCTTTTCTGTGCACATATGGATACAGTGGAACCTGCGATTGGAAAAAGAGCTATATTCCACGATGATGGGTTAATCACATCAAATGGAGAAACTATTTTAGGATCTGACGCATTGTCAGGAATAACTGCAATTATAGAAGCTATTACAACAATAAAAGAAGAAAATATAAATCACCGACCTATAGAACTATTATTTTGTGTTGCAGAAGAAATATATGGTCTTGGATCAAAACTTTTTGACTATTCTATGATAAAATCAAAAGAATCATACACTCTTGATTTATCAGGGACAGTTGGATCAGCTGCTAATATAGCACCTTCACTCCTTACTTTTGATATAATCATAAAGGGAAAGTCAGCTCATTCCAATTTTAAATCCAACAAAAATGTTAATGCGATAATTATAGCTGCAAAAGCACTTGTACAAATAAAAACCGGCAAGATTGATGAAAACTCTACATGCAACATAGGACTTATTCAAGGAGGACGTGCTCCAAACATTGTACCTGATTTATGTGCTATCAAAGGAGAAATACGCAGTTACTCCAATAATGAGACTTTTATAGCATTAAATGAAGTCATAAAAATATTCTCAAAAATAACAAAACAATATGGGGCAAAAATAGAAGTTACACATGAACTTCATATAGAAGCATATGAAACACCATTGGACAATCCAGTAGTAGAAAGGTTTAAGAATATCTGTGAAAAATTAGAAATTCCTTGTAAACTATGCACCACATTAGGTGGTAGCGATAACAACAACATGGAACAACATGGTATAAATGGACTTGTATTAGCATCGGGTATGAACAGCTGCCATTCATGTGATGAATACACTTCTGTTTCAGAACTTGAAAAAATAACTGAAATTGTTATAGAATTGATGAAGGGCGAAATATAAACAAAATTGCTGTGTACCAGATTAATTTAGTAGCTTAGAGATATATCTCTATTTATTTTAAA
>PLTK01000129.1:4740-11979 GCA_003164415.1 Methanobacterium sp.
ATTTATCATATATTGTTTTAAGTGGAATATACCTTCAAAATCCACAGCTTCCACCTTTTTTTATGTACTGTTGATGATAATTTTCAGCAGGATAAAATTTAGGAGCCGGTATAATCTCCGTAACTATCGGATTATTATATTTACCCGATGCTTCGAGTTTATTCTTGGATACTATTGCAAGATTTCTCTGATCATCGTTATAGTAGAATATAACTGAACGATATTGTGACCCNNACAGTTTCTGCGTGCCCTGTACTTCCACTACATACATCACCATAAGTCGGATTTTCAGTATGTCCACCCATATATCCAACCATTGTGGATATAACACCATCTAATTTTCTGAAAGCTTCTTCAACTCCCCAAAAACAGCCAGCTGCAAAACTTGCAGCTTCATAATTTGCATCTTCAACCATAGATAATCACATCCCTTAGTGAATTTCTGTTTCTTTAATCAAATAAATTTTATGATAGGGATATTATATCGATTTTATCTTATGATTATAAACGCTTTTTATATTCTAATTGTCTAAATATAATTTTAAAATTTGAACCTTCGCTATGATTTAACTCTATTGTACCCTCTATTTGATTTACAAGGCTGGTTACTAGTTGTAAACCAAGAGATTCTGTATTTTTATAATCAATATTATCTGGAAATCCTACTCCATTATCTTTGACGTTCAAAACATATTTACCATCAATATTACGCAGATCAATATTAACATCTCCATTTATATTACCTGGAAAAGCATGTTTAAGACAGTTTGTTATTAACTCATTAACAATTAGTCCACATGGTATAGCTGTATCAACGTTTAAGTGTATCTCATCAATATATTTATGTAATTTTATTCTTGATTCATCCACATTATAGTTGTAAAATAAGCTATCAACCATATCGGATATATATTCGTCAAAATCAATTTTAGACATACTATTCGATTTATAGAGTTTTTCATGTATTATGGCCATTGATCTGACCCTATTTTGACTATCACTGAATATGTCTAGGACATTCTCGTCTTTAATATATTGCGACTGGAGATTTAGTAAACTGGAAATTATCTGTAGGTTATTTTTAACCCTGTGATGAATCTCACGCATTAGTACATCCTTATCTTTAAGGGAATTTTTTAAATCAGTTTCAGCTATTTTCCTTTCACTAATATCCTGAAGTGATACCAGACTCTTTTTTGTACCTGGTATCATAGCAACGGTTGTATATATATTTTTTAAAGAACCTTTACTGTCAATAAAATCAAATTCATAATTTCGAGGAGCTGATTCAGGACTGATTCTACGTGCACTATGATATTGTTCCATCATAGGGAGATCTTTATCGTCAACAAATTGACACCAATCCTTTTTACCCTGAATATCTTCCTCATAATATCCATATAACCTTTCAAACTCTGTGTTTATGAGTGATATTGTATTATCTTCCTCAATTATCACTGTAGCCGTGCCTATATTCTCAAAAATAGTTTTATAATACTGTTCTGATTCTTTAAGTGCTTTTTCAGCTCGTTTTAGTTCACTGATATCTGTGAATATGCAGTGAGTCTGTTGAAAATTTCCCCTAATATCATAGGCAGCCTTACAATCTATAGCAATATTAATTCTGCTACCATTTTTATGTATAATTTCAAAATTAATATTTAATATCTCACCCTTATCTAAGAGCCTTGAGAAGATATCCTTAAAAGTTTCAACGTATTCAGACCCTATAAAATTACCAAACCATTTCCCAACAACTTCATCTCGTTCATATCCAAATTTTTCAAGCCACGATTCATTAACATCTAGAATGTTACCGTTCTTATCGAGTGAATGATAGGGGATGGGTGTGTGATCGTAGAGTAGTTTAAAATTTGCTTCTTCTTCTAATAATTTTTTATCTATTTTTTCACGATAAACAGCCATTTCTAAAGTTAATTTAAGTTCATTATCGTTGAATGGCTTTTGTATATAAGAATAATATTCAGGAAAATGGTTAAATTTAGTTGATTTGAAATTAAAATCATCTGATATGCATATTAATGGTGCATCAAATTTTTTTATAACATCAACACCATCGTTAATAGATTCTAGAGAAGATGATCTACTCAGATCCATGAGAATTAAATCGGGCTCAAAATTATTTAAAACATCATATGCTTTAATTTGAGAATAAGTGGGCATATAATCCCATGATTTGAGCTTTTTAACTAGGTTAGTTTTATCTTTATTATCATCAGTTAAAATTAAAATCCTTTCTTTGGACATTTTTAAACCAGCTGTAACTAATCATACTTATCATAAAACTCTTATATTAATATACCTAGTGTAAGTATTCCTAGTTATTCTCTAGTTTTTTAGTAAATTATTGGTTGATTAAATAATTATTTCTATTATAACCCTGAAAATATATTAAAATTAAAAGAGAACCCAAATATTTTAATAAATTAATTATTAGGATTATAATGAAACATTTTTATTTTATATTTTAACATATTTATTTTATATTTTATATTTAATATGAATAAGAAAAATTATTACTTTTGAAATACAATATATAACTATGAAAAATCAGTTAGTTGCGGCTATATTGGACCAAGTTGCAGATCTAATGGAAATCGAAGCTGTTGATTTCAGAACAAAAGCATATCGTAGGGCAGCACATACAGTTGATACTCTTTCTGAAGATATTAAAGACATAAAAAATGAGGGCAGGCTTCAGGAACTGCCGGGTATTGGTGCTAAAATTGCAGCTAAGATCGATGAAATAGTTGAAACTGGAAAATTAAAATATCTCGACAATTTAAAAAAGGAATTTCCTGTGGATTATGATGCATTGATGGCAGTTGAAGGTTTAGGACCGCGAAGCATCAAACAATTATACAATGAACTGGGCATTAAGAATCTTGATGACCTTGAAAAAAATGCTAAAAGACACAGGATCAGAAGACTCAAGGGAATGGGCGATAAAACCGAAAAAAAAATATTAGTAAATATAGATTTTGCAAGAAAGAGTACAGGAAGAAATCTTCTCGGACACATATTACCGGTTGCAAATGAAATAAAAAGGGAGTTGGCTGGTCTTGATTATGTTTTCAGGGTTGAAGTAGCTGGTTCCATAAGAAGAAGAAAGGAAACAGTTGGAGATATAGACATACTCGTAACAACCAACAAACCAAATGAAGTCATGGACTACTTCATTGGCATCGACCTTGTAGACGATGTAGTTGTTAAGGGTCCAACCAAATCAACTGTAAGATTAAAGGAAAATGGTATAGATGTGGATCTAAGGGCATTTGAAGATGAAATATTCGGATCCGCACTCATGTACTTTACAGGTTCTAAAGAAACAAATGTAGAACTACGTAGAATAGCAATAGCTAAAGGACTCAAACTCAGCGAATATGGAATTTTTAAGGGAGATAAACTTCTTTCCGGCCGGACGGAAGAGGAAATTTTCAAAACATTAGGAATGGAATATATTGAACCCGAATTAAGAGAAAATACAGGTGAAATAGAGGCAGCTATTAATAATAAACTACCAAAACTTTTAGATTACAATGATATTCGTGGTGATCTTCAGATGCATACAGAATGGAGTGATGGATCTGCGAATATAAATGATATGGCATATGAATCAAAAAAAATGGGATATGAGTATATAGCCATAACCGACCATTCAGGAACCCTTAGAATTGCCAATGGCATGAACGAAAAAACCATATTAAAACAGATGAAAGAAATCAACAAGATCAACAATGAACTGGACAATTTCATGATACTCAAGGGTATTGAAACCAATATTGACTCCTACGGCCTTCCCGATGTTCCCGATAAAATACTAGAAGATATGGATATTGTTATAGCTGGAATACATTCCGGTTTTAAACAGAATACAAAGGAATTAACACGTAGGATAGTATCTGCAATGGAAAATGACAACATCAATATAATTGCCCATCCAACAGGTAGGAAGATACAAGAAAGAAATGCATATGAATTGGATCTTGAAAAAATCTTTGAGACATCTAAAGATACAGACACACTACTCGAAGTTAACAGTCAGATGAACAGACTAGATCTTAAGGATATGGATATTAGAATAGCTATTGAACATGGCTGTAAACTTGTAATAAATACAGATGCCCATTCATTGTCCGAACTAAAAAATATGGAACTTGGAGTCTCGACTGCAAAAAGGGGCTGGGCACAAAAGGGAGATATAGTCAATACCCTATCACTTAAAAAATTATTAAAAGTCTTCGAATAAAAAAAATAATTTATATATCCATTTCAGTATGTAGCCTTGATAAAATTCTAGCAAGGGTAACAACATCCTCCCTATTATGTTCAATTATTGGAATTAAAGGCCCAATATTACCAGTTTCATCATATGTTTTATAAAATGATGGAACTAAACTGCTTGGTACATCATCTTCCCTTTCAAAGTTAAATAGATGTTTTTCTAATGTTTGGAGTTTACAGTTAGGTAATTTGTTTTTCCATGTACGTCTGGAAAAATGTAGAAGGTCCAGATGATGCCTTTGAATATTATTCTTCATTCCGTGATGTCTTAACCTATCCTTGATATAGGGAATATCAAATGTCTGGCCATTAAAACTTACAAATACAGTATCTTCATCAACATGAGATAAGAAAGCATTTAATGCAGCAGTTTCCTCATTGAGATTTCTTAGAAGGTACTGGTCAACTTGTATATTATTTGATTCGACCCTTGCAACTCCAATTAGTATGAGGGGCACACCCTTAAGTCCTAGGGTTTCTATATCCATGAAGAGAAGATTTTCATTATCTGAAAAGCATGATGAATAAAGTGCCGATGCATGGGATTTAGGATATCTATTGGAAACATAATCTGTTATCTTTGAAAAATCACCTTCATCAACAATATCCACTAATTCACATGCATCTTCACCGTAACGTGGATGTTCCTTAAGATCTTCAATTGTTTCATATCCATTAGATCTTAAAATATCAGATTTTGAGTTTCCAATACCTTTAATGAGTTTTAAATCGTTTAATATATTTTTTTTAGCTTTGGGTGGGCTTATGGTATTTAATTTTAATTTTCTTCGTTCTTGAATTCTGTAGCAGGAACCTTGTTCTGTTTCACATTCTTCACCCTTAAAATAGTCCTCGATAAATGTGTCTCTATGGGTTTCTATTAGTTTTGACCGTAAAATTTCTGCTTCAGTATTTTCATAAGACGACATGATATGTAACTCCATTAAGATGTAATTAATAGTATAATAGGTATCCAGACCTTTAGAGAAGATATTTATAGATCAAGAACGCATATTAGTATTATATATTTTTATTGGTATATTAATTTGGGAGGGNNTATTCAGCTAATGGAATGTCATTTAACTATCCAAGTAGCTGGTCTTTAATCAACCAAACAACCCACACAAATACCACTATTGTGGCACTTGGTGATTCAAGTTTCATGAATAAAACATTAAATGGTAATGGTGTAATCATAATTAAAACACCAAAGAACAGTAATTCAACACCAAATACTAATATTAAAAACCAGATTGCAAAGCTTAACGGTACTAAAACCACACAAACCATTGACGGTGTTAAAGCCAATGTAACAACTTTTACAACTAAAATTAGCAATGAAACGGTTTTAATTAAATCTATTAGCTTTACAAAAAATAATTACAACTACCAGATTCAATTTGCAACGATCGCAACAGATGTTAAATCACAGGAACAAATGTTGAACACAATAATAAACAGTTTCAAGGCGTAATATAATTAATTCACAAATAATTTTTTTTTATTTTTTTTTAAAATTGATGAGTCATCCCATAACAAATTTAAATTTTATTGCTAATTATTAAAAAAATATTGTATAATTTTATTTTAACTTTAATTTTATTACCCTAATCAATGCTGATATTTTTTTTATCTAATGTTAAAGTAGACTTCCACTAATGGTGAGGATTTATTCTATTATATCTTCGCTGTGGCGTGGTAGGAACCATTTAGTTGCAACAAAAGTTGGAATTATAGCACTTGAAACAACCACCCCTATTAGAACCGAGTACTGCACCTGATCTATATATCCTGCATTAAGGCCAAACAGGCTTGCTATAGTACCGAATGTTAGCCCTGTACTCATTAGAAGGGTGAAATACATACTTCCATCTTTTATATATTTATTAGCTAGGAAGTAAACGCCTATAAACTTAGCGAATATCTTTAAACCGAATAATATTATAAACAGTCCCAGAGATGCTAGTATTAACGTGAATGATATCTTTAAACCTCCCACAATAAAGAATATGGGAGTTATTACTGCGTACGATACTGTACGTAATCTGACCATTAAATCCTTAACCTTTGCTAACTGTTTGGACATTAAAAGTCCCAATATAAATGCTGGAAGAACAGCCTCACTGTTTCCGATAGCTGCAAAAAACATGAATATTACCAGAAGCAAAAAAACATATTTAATTTCAGGTTCAATAACTTTATTCTTGAGTTTTTCATGATTAAAGATATAATGTGAATATTTGGATGCTGCTATAATAACTGCTATTGAAATTACAATGAACAACAATGTATAAAGGTCGGGTTTTAAGAATAGTATGCTCAAAACAATAACAGTTGTCATATCCGTTACAAATGTTGCTGCTAACAATGTTTTTGCTAAATTAGCATCTGGAAGCTTAGTTTCTAATAGAACCGAATAGACTACGGCTAACGAAGTGGTTGAAAGTGCAATTCCTGCTATTAATGCTGCTTGTATGTTCCAGCCAGCAACAAAATAGGTGAAAAGTAACACAATTAGAAATGGTGCTAAAAATGAGAAGAAACCTATTAAAAAGCTTTCCTTATATTTCTCCCTCATTACTTGTGTATCAATTTCGGTACCAGCCATAAATGTTAGTAGTATACCACCAAAGGTTGCAAGTAGTGTCATCCAATCTTCAGGATGTAAAATTCCTAGATTTCCAAAAATAGCACCTAAAATTAATTCAATTATGGCCACAGCCATTCCCAATCTTAGTGATATTAAACTAGATAATAATATAACAATTATTAGGATTAAAATATTAGCTTGACTTAGTAAATCTACTACCATGGTATCTCCAATAAATTTATTTGTTAGGAGTCATTAGCTATAAAATTAGCAGTTAAAGGCGAACTCCATCGCCATTATAAAAAGTTGATTATTCCCATATATACAGTTTGGTATAGATATAT
>PLTK01000129.1:11996-24575 GCA_003164415.1 Methanobacterium sp.
GTGAATATGAGAACTTCCATTGTTCTCCTTGAGATTTTCTTGTTTGCAATCATCGCTGCACTAATAGTTACAGTTGTAAGTAGTGTTTTTGAAGTCCAAATTCTAGCAATCACCCTTATATCTCCGCTTATAATTCTTAATATTATATTTATTTATTATTGTAGAAAAGGGAAATTTTGGAGCTATGCAGGGGCTTCAATTCTAGGTGCAGTTGGTGTCATTCTTCGTGTTATTATCAGTACCCAACCAAATCTGGAGGTAGGTGGAGGACTCCCATTAGGAATCACAGTGCTTTATATAGTATTAGGTGCCTTTGTTTCTCTTAAAAATTATGAAGCAATGTTAGAATTAAAGGATATAAAATGAAAATTAGGTTTAATTCTATGTTTCAAATATCAAATTGAATTAATTGTAATAGAAACAATTCTTATCGGATATTCATCTAATTTTATGGTTATAATACATCATAGTAACAAAAAAAAATAGAAATAGAAAACTATTTTTTTTACAAATAGTTTCAACCTCTGCTTGCTTCTTCCTCACTTGTCATGTAATTATAGGCTAAAGCTGCAAGAATAGCCCCTACAATTGGCCCTATAATGTATATGGGATAATACATCCACAGATTAGTACCTGCAAGTAGGGTATTTCCTAAATATGGACCAAAAGTCCTTGCAGGGTTTAAAGATCCTCCTGAAATATTCCCCACTGTTATTATAACACCTGCAACTGTCAGGCCAATAATAAGCCCTGCAAATCCTGATGGTGCTCGTCTATCAACTGCAACACCCATTATTGCCATCATCAAAAGGAATGTACCCACCACTTCTGCTAATATAGCTTGGAGATAGCCAATTCCGGGAAATGGTGCTGTAGCTCCCAGACCACCAACAGTAACTGCCCCCATGCCGACGATTAATGCAAAGAGTAAACTTGCAACAGATGCACCTGCAAGCTGTGAAATGATGTACGGTACTACATCACGACCTGGAAATTTTTTTACAGTCCATAGAGCTATTGTAACGGCGGGGTTTATGTGACATCCTGAAACATTTCCCAGTGCATATATACAGGTTGATATTGCGATACCAAAGGCTAAACCAATTGCAAGCCAGTCTCCTAATCCTCCAAGAGTTCCAATTCCAATGTTAAATGCATTGGGTGGTACAGATCCCTTAGATATCATGAGTGTGATTGCAGCAGCCCCAGCACCCATAAAAACTAAAAAAAAGGTACCTATAAATTCAGCAAGACACCTTTTTTTAATATTTGCCATTTTTATTCACCCTTTAATGCAGCATAGCATTCAGGACATAAAATTCTGGGCATGCTTTTTTGTACCTTTTCAGAGGGAAAAGGATATCCTCCCTCCCATAGTGTAACATCTTCCCTAATTAGATGGTCCTCACACAAAGCCATTCCACACACTATACAAATAGCAACAGCTTCTCTATCTTTCCCTTCCTTTGCATCGATATAACATTTCATCTTTAACACCCATCCCCCATTTTTGATGTTTAATCAACTAACCTACCATTATACTGCTTCTTTCCACTGGCATGCACAGTGTCTGAAATCAACAAGACAAGCTGATGCACAGTTTTTACAAACTCTTGCAGGAGATGCGGGATTTTCTTTATGAAGAGCTATGATGTTGGTCATCATAGTTGCTGTTACAGGTTCGCTTGTTAATAAACATGGATAATCAGCTAGACGCATAAGTGCAGAGAAACGTACGGATATTGCACATGCTGGATAAGCGTAACGCTGAGGATTCATTATCACATTGTTTTTATGTACAGGATCAAGATCAACCTTGTAACCTGCAACTTCGGGTTTCAATTTTCCCATTGAACCATTCTTCATTCTCCTCTCCTTGTCCATGTACTTCCATCCCCTGTAAATCATATCCATAAAGTCACAGTTATGGAGTTCTGCAGCTGCACCACGTGTAGGGTAGAGCTGAACATAGTTATGGAATCTTTTAGTCAGAAGATCAACTATCATAGGGGCATTAAACCCATCTAGTTCCAATATATATTCTACTGCACAAGCAGCTGAGCCTGTAGCTAATGACAGAGGTTCATATTCATTTTTAAAATCTGGAATTGCCTTATTTAATGTTGATTCCATCACATCTGTAGTTGCTTCTATTACCGCCATTATAACATCGTCTTTACACATGTTGTAGGTGGATTGTGCAATATGGTGTGATATATCACCCACACAGTAAGCTGGTACAGTGACTATATTCCCGTAGTGTACATTGTCTTCAACAGCGTTCATAACTGTTTTTTCCATTTTTTTCTTATATTCTGCCATATACTTCCGTACATCAAATGATTCGTGTCCCATAGAATCCATAAGTTTGGCCTGTGCATCGATCGGACTGTCATAAATGTATTGTATCATTTCAACTTCGCTTTTAACAGCTTCATTTAATGTGTGGCCCTCTTCAACCTGTGTGGTGAAAACTTCACCAATACCATACGAAGTATTCATACCCCAAGATTTAGCAGATAATATGGCCTGTTTATGAGCTTCTGGTATATCCACATGTTTTAATATCCTGTTTACTATGTTACTTGTACTTCCAGGTATGAGTGCAAAATCAACAACACATGTAGGACCGTAAAAACCACCGTACCTTCTTACAACTTCTCTGCCTATTAATGCTTCAGCTTTTCCAACACCCTCTATAAACTTGTCAATACTTGATTTAAAAGATTCATCATTTTCATAGAGTATCTCAAGCACAGCTGGAGTCTGATAATGTTCTACAAACGGATCATCTTCCGGCCTAATAGTATCGGTTAAACTCACAAGTGTGTTGTAATGGGTATTAACCGAATTTACATGCAGGTCAATAACAGATTTACTTTGACCATCAGCTACAGTCATTTCATTAACAACATCCAAATAAGGTTTAGTATCAGTTATTTTAAATTTACCGCCCCTATTCTTACTAATAGTATTTACATCTGCTCTTTGTGCCGCAAGGGCTTCCTTTACCATCTTTTCGTATATTTCAGACATTTATTATCACCCAATATTTATATATAATTTGAAAGGCTTATAATTTTTGAGTGTAATAAGGTCATATGTATCCTATAACATTGTCCTTCCACAAAATTAATATCAATTATAACTAATAGAATAAATAAAAAAAACAGAATATAAATATATAAATAGTGATAAAAATTTTTCTTTAATAATTTTAAAAGCATATATCACGAGAAATTTTCATTAAAAAGATCTTATTGTAATACTGGCTTATTCACGGTTTTAAAAATAGATCAATTAGATATAATTCAAGGAACATTTAGGAGCATAAAAAAATTTAAATAAATTTATATGTTTTTTTATTGATACTAAATTTAAAGGAGGAATTATTTGTCAAATGAACATCCTAGAATGAAGTTCTTCGTAAGAAATTTAGAAAACAATCAGTGGAGAGTTCGTGAAGAATCAGCAGAAGCTTTAGGTGAAATTGGAGATAAATTAGCAGTTGAACCACTAATAATATCTTTAAATGATGATGATTGGCATGTTAGGGAAGCAGCAGCACTTAGCCTAGGGATTTTAGACGATGACCGCGCCATTATTCCTTTGTTAAATATGTTAAATGATGAAAAGGATAGTGTAAGGTACGGGGCAGCATTAGCATTATCTTCTGTTGGGGATGATTCAGCAATTAAACCGCTTAAACTAGCAGCTGAAGATGATAGCTTGATGGTTAGACAAATTGCAGAGTTTGCTATCGATGAGATCCATCAAAAAAGGAATTTGTGAACACGATCAAACAGATAATTATAGAATTAAATAAAATAAGTCTTTTGAATGATTACCTTATGAACAATCTATTAAATTAATTTTAGAGGTGATTTATATGATTAGAACACTTGTGGTGTACAGTAGTAAATATGGATCAACGAGGGATGCTGCTAAAATAATTGCCCTAATAAATGGACCTGCAATGTACTGTACTGTAGATGAATTCAAACCTGAATACAAAGAATTTGAAAATATTATAATTGGATCACCCCTACTACAAGAAAAATTGGAACCATCAATAATTGAATTTGCTAAAAACAATAGGGATTGGTTAAAAGACAAAGCGGTATCACTCTTCTGCACATGTCTTAACAAAAATGGTGGTTTGGAACAGTTAAGATCCCTTGAAGAATTGATTGAAATCAAAACTGTTAGTATGAAGGCCATTGGTGGCAGATTAGTCCTGGACCAACTTGATGAAACAGATCATGAATTAATAAAAAATTTTTTCGAATATGTTAAACTTCCATTTGAAGATATGGACTTTTATAATGATGAAGAAATCATCCAATATGCTATGAAGATTAAATATTTATCAGAAAAAAATTTGGTCCAATTAGAAGACAACAAATTAAAAACAGCTATAGATGAATTTTTAAGTTCCCATAACACTTGTACACTAGCAACATGCCATTTAGATAGTGTAAGATCAACACCAATTGAATATAACTACTATAATGGTTTTTTATATCTTTTATCCGAGGGTGGAGAGAAGTTTGCTAATTTACTATTAAATAAAAATGTTTCTGTATCGATTTATGAAGACTTTGATAAAATGAACAATCTTAAGGGAATGCAGATATCTGGACATGCCTCATTGATCGAACATAATGAAGAATTTAACAGTGTCTTGGAGTTTAAGGGTTTAGATATAAAATTTATTAAATCTATGCCCATCAAGATGAATATGATTAAAATTGTTCCCGATAAAATTGAATTTTTAAATTCAAAATTCCTGGATGAAGGGTACAATATTAAACAGATCTACAATTATTAGATTTGTCAATAAATTTCCAGTTATATTTATTTTATTTATTTTTTGGAGGTTTAAGATGGACGAGAGTTATGTAACTCAACTTAATAATCGAATAAACTTGTTAGCAGTTTTTTTAGGATTAATTGTTTCTATTATTATACTGTTTATTGGTGTAGCCACATTTGGTGGTGTGATATCCACAGGAACAAAGAATGCATTGATCTATATTTTAACCATGGTTGTTGCTATGATTTTTTTTGGTTCCGCTGTAACTGGTATACTGGGTTCTAAAAAGTTTTATGACGGCTTTTTAAATGGGGGATTTTTAAGTTTAATACTAATTATATTTTCGAGTCTTGTTATTGGTATATTATTATTTGTAGTTGTTGGAATTGAAGCCTCAATAAACACCGCATTAAATTCACTTGTTTCAACATCAATTCTTGGCTCGTTTGTTTCTGCACCCTCGGTAAATTTGACAAGTAACATTCTAGGAACTAATAGTTTCACATTTCAAAATATAATAGAATTAATTTTTGGCCTTGTTTTTGTTGTAATCATCGGAGGTATAGGCGGAGGATTAGGAGCATACCTAAAAAGTTTGATTTAATTCTAAAATATTCACTAGAAATTATTAGTAGAAATTTACATGGAAAAATTAAGATGTAAAGAAATAAATACTCTGATTGGAATATAACATTATTGTATTTAATATACTTACATTGGAGGTAATTTATATGGCTGAAGAAAGAAATATGCTGTTAGGTATTCTAGCAATACTTTTAGGTTTAGTAGTAATCGCTTTTCCATTGATTTCCGTATTTGTTCTTAGTAGTATTGTTGGTGTTGGACTCATATTTGTTGGTGTCTGGTTACTTGCCCAGAGCTTCCATGTTTGGAGCACAAACAAAGGTGTGAGTATTCTTGCATTAATTCTGGGAGTTTTAGGTATTTTTGTAGGTATTGGTTTATTTGGAAAAATACTCGCATTCAGTATTCTTGTAGGTTTGGTCATTTATATTGGTGGACTTTTCCTCATAATATCGGGAATAATATCTTTAATATCTGGTCAAGGTAATGCAGGTAGATGGGGTGGAATTTTAGGTATAATCATGGGTATACTCTATATTATAGTCGGACTATACGCATTCAACCCACTATATCTCGCATTATTAATAGGTCTCTGGCTTATAATAAGTGGATTATTCCTCGTATTTTCACCGTCAGCAGGAAAAGTAGAAGCATAAACCATAAAACCTATTTTTTTAATTTTTTTTTAATTTTTTTGTTTTTGACCAAATTCACAAAAATATTTAATTTGAATTAGTAAAATTAAAATATTTTACTATACATAATAATTGAATGTAAAGAACTATTTTTTTATTTTATTTAAAGATATAACAGATCGAATCCGCATGTAGGTGATTATAAATGAATGATAATTTCCAAGAATTAATAATTAAGAATCGTGAATTTTTAAAGGACAGCATAAGAAAGTCTGTTGATTTCTCAAAAACTGAACAAAACAATGGTGTAACTGTTCCTCCAATACAGAAACCATATCCACAAACTGCTGATCTTATTGATCTAGACGTTGAAGAGGACTGGGAAAACATTTTCAACATACCACTAGCTAGAGCAGTGAAAAATCGTGTGAGCCGAAGGAATTATAGTGGAGATTCATTATCACTTGAAGAATTATCATTTTTATTATGGGCAACACAAGGGGTTCGTTTAGCTGAAGGAAATAATACCTATCGTAATGTTCCATCTGCAGGTTGTCGTCATTCAATGGAAACTTATCTGGCTGTTTTTGATGTTGATGAACTTGAAAGTGGTGTTTATAGATATTTACCATTATCACATCGGTTGATTCTTGAGTTCAAGGATAATGAACTTAGTGAGAAACTTATAACTGCAACTTTTAGACAGGAATTTGCAGGGCATTCAGCTTTAACATTTATGTGGACAACAATACCCAATCGTATGGAATGGAGATATGGGCCTGTATCTCATAAAGTAATAGCAATGGATGCGGGTCATGCAGCACAAAACCTTTACCTTGCTTGTGAAGCTATAAACTCAGGCACATGTGCTATTGCAGCATACAACCAGGAATATATAGATGAACTACTTGGTTTAGATGGTGTTGATGAATTTGTGATATATCTAGCACCTGTAGGTAAAATATAAAAAATCTTTTATAAAAAAAAAGTAAGTATAATATCTAGAATTCTTTTTTTATTTTATTTCTTAACCATTATTATATGGGCTATGACCATTCCACTCAGGAATATGAATGTTATCAGAGCTGTTCCGTTTATAGCACGGTTTATTATAAATAAGCCTAATATTGCCTGGGATGCAAATGCTGTTAATGATCCTATTAATAGTGCTTCTCTTCCTAGATAATTTTTATTTCCCTTTTCTCGTTTATCTCTGTAATCTGCAAGTATTTTTAATCCTATAGCAATTACAAAAATACACCATATAAGTAAAAGAACCAAAACAATGTATCCAAAGTCAAATGCATATCCGAAAATACCGGGTACAAAGTAATCTATAATATCTTTCTTTGTAACAAGAGTACCGAAGAATATTTGGTATGGAAGTCCAAATGCCAAGATAATAAAAACGGGTAATGCAATATAACCACTGCTACTACCTGTATCGGATGCTCCCCAATATGAACTTCCTTGCACATGTCCAAATAGTGTTGTGTTTTTTATAACAAGTTGAAGACTAGGTGCTGCATTCTGTATAATCCTGTCAATCCTTACTATTGGACTGAGTATGGTCATTCCAAGAATCCGTGATAGTAATTCTAGAGATGTAAATCCAATAACTATTACCCCTACAACTGCTATGACCCTTTTAGCTGTTAAAAATGATTTTTGTCTGAATGATTTTGAAATTAAGAAAAATCCCAATATGAGACCAATAATCCATAATATAAGGAAATCTCTGTGGACAAGTCCTCCAACAATTGTTATGAGGATAATTAAAAGGAATATAAATCTTTTAATACTCAATACTCCTATACCTACTTCACTCATTGTTGATAACGCAGCCCATGCCGATACAATAGCCATCAATGCTATAGGACCGTATGTATGCGTAAATTCGTGCAATCCCAAAACGGGTATGAATAATGCTAATGCATCAAATGTGAAAAGTAATGTAAGTCCTATAGTTAACACTAGGGAGAATAACATTACACGACTTAATGAAATTTTTATTAGATTGAAAAAGATTATTATCGCGATCTGCATGAGAATTGCAAATTCTAAAATAAATTCAAGATTATTTTGTGCTATTAAAACCATTTATACACCTAGATCTGGTAGAATATTTATGAAACATAATTTTCTTTAAAAAAATGTTTATGGAATATAATTATAATGGCGTTAGCATATATAAAAATATCTAATTCCATCAATATATTAGATATGTATTTACAAGTTATATGTCTTTTGATTAAACCATATAACTCCAACAACCACATTATTAGGAGCAATTATATGATTATATAAGATTTAAGAAATAAATTTTCGATCTAATATTTTAGCCTTTTAATAGTATTTTGTATCATTTAAAGATTTAATTTATAATAAAATCTTAAGTATTTTAACAAACTTTAAATATAAATGAATAAAAAATAAAAATATTCATTAAAATATATTAGGGGTTTTGAATACCAAAAACATTTACAGGTAAAGAAAAGGAAATTATTCGAAAAACACTCATTAACAAGGGTAAGGAACTTTTTAGCAAATATGGTCTTAAAAAAACAAGTATAACAGAACTTACAAATACGGCAGGAATTGCTCAGGGAACTTTTTATAATTTTTTTGAGTCTAAAGAAGAATTATATTTCGAGATATTGGAACAAGAAGAATCTAATAGTGCGGAATATCTTGAAAATATCGTTAAATCGAGTAAATCAGCAAATGAAAGTATTAAAAAGATCATTAAATGCACATTTAATTTATTTGAAAGAAACCAATTTATACGCAGAATCTTTGAAAGCAAGGATTATGATCTCATGCTGCGTAAACTACCCAACAAAAAACTTGAAAATCATCAAAAAAACGATACATTACGAGTTTTAAATACTATAATGAGTATAAAACAAAAAGATGAGCTCATAGATACTCCTCCAGAAGTTATAGCAGGTTTACTAAGGGGAATAACCATCCTATCATTCTATCAAGATGAAATAGGTAGAGATATCTACCCCGAAGTTGTTGAACTTCTGGCCGATATAGTGGCTGATGGTCTGGTGAAATAGTTGAATTAGAAGTTTAAGGGTTAATTAAGACCAATAATGCTTTAATTTGTAATATATATCTATTCAAATTGATCATTATAAAAAAAAGGAGATAATGTATGGAAATCAGGCCTAAAGGAGTATTAATTGTAGGAATAATCGTCTTTATTGCTGCTTTATTAGCATTGATTGTAGGAATAACAATATTTGTTCCAGGAACACCATTAGATATGATTTGGAACCTAAAAAATTCCTTTCCAACGGGATTTAGAAGTTCATCTACAGGGATAATCTTTGGATATTTCATTGTTATCCTTGGATTAATATTAATATCTGCAGTATGGGGATTATTAAAAGGAATGAAATGGACATGGTGGGTAGTTCTGATAGTATTTTTAGTTAATGGAATTGGAGATGTCATATCAGTTGTATTTGAAGTGGGACTTAGTGGTGTATCTGGAATAATAATCATATCAGCATTCATAATCTACCTTACAAGACCAAGTGTAAAAGGATATTTTGGAAAAAATAGGACGTAAGAATAAAATTCAATTTGATCGTTCAGATTCATATGAATAGATAAATTTAAATTAGGGTTAAATAGGTTTATTAGTTAAACCTACAACCGTTCTTCACACCATTACATCCGCTGCTACAAGATATACATAATGCAGGTTCTGTTTCTCCGTTTTCCCATCTGTCAATTAAATCTGGTTCGCGAATAAATGGCCTTGCAAGTGAAAAATATTCTATTTTGCTATGATTTAAAATTTCATCCATACAATCCATGCTTCTGTTTCCACCAACAAGGGCAACAGGCACATCAACCTCCTCAGCAATTTTTTCAGCATAATCTTTGAAATATGCTTCTTTCTCCCTACTATCTACATTGCTTCGTATTGGCCCCATTCCCTCCTTTGAGGAAAAACTTCCACCACTTACTTCAATTAGATCCACACCCATTTCAGATAATGCTTTACATACAAAAAGACTGTCCTTGGAAGTTAAACCATCATCCATAAAATCTTCAGCATTAACCTTTATTAATACCGGGAAATCATCACCCACAGCATCTCTTACAGATCGATAGGATTCAAATATTATCCTCGCCCTATTACCTATAGAACCACCATAATCATCGGATCTTCTGTTGTAATAAGGATTTAAAAACATGCTCAATAAAAATCCATGTGCTGCATGTAACTGCACACCATCAAATCCTGCTTCTTTCACACGAAAAGCAGCATCACCAAATGCCTGAATAACCTCTTTAATATCTTCTAAACTCATCTCCTTAGAAGTTGTTTTCATTGCCACGTGGTCAATCTCGGATGGACCCCATTTAGGGCCACCGTGTACTATTTGCATGATTATATTCGTGTCATATTCATGAACCCTGCGTGTCAGCACTTCATACTCGTCAATAAAACTATCATCGTATATCCCATTCATATTATTGGTCGGCTTATCAAATTTCATGACGTTAGCAAAACCTGTAACTATAGTTCCTACACCGCCCTTGGCTAACTCCTCATAATGATCGATTAATTCCCTAGTCACATGTCCTTCTTCATCTGCTAATCCTTCCCATATAGCAGATCTAATAAATCTGTTTTTCAGATTCATATTTGATATTCTAGTTGCATCAAACAATGTTTTCAAATAAATCCCCCATTTTTATGTAATAATTTTCAATAAAACATTTATAATACTAATTAACTAATAATAGTTTGATATATTAATTTAAATAATTTTACAATTATATAATAAGATGATTACTAAACAATTTTAAAATCAGCAGTGTTGTGGTGAGTTATATGAGTAATGAAGAAGTTGAGATGTTCTACGAACAGGCAATGTCCTATCTTGGACAGGGAGAAAGTAAGAAGGCTATAGAATTTTTTAACAAAGCACTTAAAATTGATGAGATGTACCTTCCAGCGTGGAATGATAAGGGTGTTGCCTACATGGAACAGAAAAAATATGTTAAGGCTTTGGACTGTTTCCAGAGAGTAGGATATTTAGATCCAGGTATAAGTATGCCCCTGTACAACAAGGGATATGTATTGTTGATGCTGGAAAGATACGAAGAAGCAGTTGAAACCTTTAGAATATTCCTAGAAGCTTATCCATTTAGGGATGATTTCTATAGATATGCACTATTCTTAAAAGCTCAAGGCCACTACCACCTTAAACAATACGATGATGCTAAAGAACTGCTTGAAAAAGCAATTAAAAAGGATAGAACTTTTAAAGAACCCCGTGACCTTCTTATTAAGATTTTAAAAGAAACCAATGCAACACCTTAATAATTAGGAGATATTTAAATTATTTTTCTAATAAATTTCTTAAATTCTATTTTTTTTTATTATTTCCATTTTTTTATCCATAATTTATTCAGGCAATATTAAAAAACTGTTAAACCAATTTAACTCTGAATACATTGTAATCCATTAATTTTATACGATTTTGTTCATTTTTATAGGTGTAATGCTATGCATAATGGAGTTTTATAGGATTATTAACTAACAAAAGTTACATATGTTTTGGAGTACATAATATAGACAGATATGATGAGAAGATTACAAACATACAACTACAATATGTCGGAAGTATATTCTATGAATACAACTCTATCCACAGTTACAAATAATGGTGTAAGTACACTGGATCTATTAAATTCATCTGGACCTAGATAATCACTTTTCAACATCAAAAAATAATAACCAGTTAAATTCATCACTAATTAATTCCCCATAAATTTGTTTTTTATTTTTATATGATAATTTAAACATATATTTTACAAAACTAGGAAATCATATATATAATATTATTTTTAGGGATTTATTTAATACGTTTAATTTGATTATTAAGCCATAAAAAATATATATCTCATTTAATAGTCCGAAATAGATTTTATATGGAATAAATTTCATGTCCAATTAAAACTCTGAATAAATTATTTATATTTATTTATGATAATATCCCATAATTTAATATATATCCATTGTAGTATTATTTATTAAGTTAAAAATTTTCTTTGAAGTTTAAAATGGTTCTGTAAGATTTTATATAGAGTTTAATGAAATATATAACTAATTTAACGTGTTTATCTGAAGGTTGAAACAATGCAAAGACATTATCAGGTCATTTATGAATCGATTTTATCTGTTTTTATAGTTGTGGATGTAGCAATTATGAGCTTAATGCTTGTAGGATTTGCTGTTGGGATAATGCACTCATCTGTTAACAATGTAGGCAGATTTGATCTGATAGTTGCTATTTTAATCCTGGCTGATTTCTTAATATTTAGGGTAAGAAAGGATAGGCCAAATAACAGTAGTTGGCAATTTATTAAAGAGAATTGGACTTATCTTATCGCAATTATACCATTTACATTTATTAGTTTCAATATATTACAATTATTTGGATTTACAAATATTATTTGGTTATTGGTAATTTTAAGATATTATGCACTGATTAAGGTCCTTTTTATAAC
>PLTK01000129.1:24598-27274 GCA_003164415.1 Methanobacterium sp.
TATGAATCTGCAATGTGGTATGCAATAATTTCTATGACAACAGTTGGTTATGGTGATATTGTACCCATAACACTTGCAGGTAGAATAATTGGAATAATTATGATATTAAGTGGTATGGGGTATGTTAGTTTAGTTACAGCCACATTAGCCTACTCATTCATCGATTTGTTTAAAAAAGAAAGCCATAAAGCAGTGAATAACGTTGAAAAAAAGGTTATGAAATACGAAGAAAAGATCGATGAACTGCTTGTTAAAGTTGACAACCTCGAGCGAAAGATGGATGAAACCAATCAAAGGAAATAAATTATTTCCATGGCACAGATTATCTTTTATTATTATATCAAATTAATTGGACTGTAATCCCTCCCTAATTAACGTATTTATTTGTAATGCATTTTTATATTTTATTATTCAAATCTAGGATGTAATCTATTTTATTGATTAAATTGTTGGCACTCCATACATTATCATAGTGTATTTCCTTAGATTTTTCGGTTTTGCCTTCAAATATTTCTAATAACATTTCTTTATCTATTATAAGCCTTTCAATATCTTTTTCGGAAACATTTTTATCTTCAATGATCTGCTCTATTGCATATTCAATTCTTCCATCAATTCTCATGAAAAGCTCTATAACTGGTTCTCTTGTTTTCTTGTGTACTTCATACATATTATCATCACCTTAACCGAACCTGTAATGATATTTCAAATCGATTTTAAGGTTTCAAGAATTCCTAAACATACAATTATTAATCCAATTCCAATTATTGAATAATCTACAATATTATAAAATGTATCATTATGAATTAGTCCAAATAAAATTATTAGAAAACCTGCAAGGTATAAACTCTTGGCATTTTCGGCAAATTTAGATGTTTCCATCAGTTTTCCTCCTTTTACAGTTATTTAGACGTCAGATGTAGTTTTATTTTTATATGGTTTTTTTTGTAGATTTACAATCCTTTATATTATTAATACAACTATATAAAATAGACTAATTAGGTATTTTAATACACTTTTAGAGAACTAAGTTATATTTATTATAGTAAGGGAACATTAATAAAAACTTAGGGAATACTAAATAGAATGGTCATGTATACTTTAACAATATCATAAAATTTTGAACCACATCTAAATAAAAGTTATTATACATCAATTATTTTCAAATTTAACTTAAAATAATCAATTTAATAGAGGGGTAGAAAAATGCTAAAAAAGGATGCTGAAGATTATAAAATAGAGTCACGTGAAAAATTCCATAAACAGGCCGAAAAATACGATTCTGGAAATAAAGGTAAGCACGCAAGATCCCTCTACGAAAGTGTGCTTAACAAATTAGATGAATTATCATTTAATAATCTCCTAGACGTGGGATGTGGAACAGGAAACCTTCTAAAATTAATCTCATCCAGATATGATGTTCAAATTGCAGGTGTTGATCTCACACCAAAGATGTTGAATATTGCAAGGATTAAACTAGGTGATGAAGCTGATTTAAAAGTATCCGACTCTGAAGAGCTGCCATTTGACGATAATAAATTTGATATGGTCATATGCACAGATTCATTCCATCACTATCCACATCCAGAAAAGGTTTTAGCAGAAATAGGAAGAGTTTTAGAAAATAATGGTATGTTGTTAATAGCAGATCCCTCGGTACCAGCACCACTCAGACAATTAGTTAACATATACTTTAAATTAAGTAGAAGTGGAGACGTTAAAGTATATTCCGAATCAGATATTCGTAGATTAATCGAAGAGGCCGGATTTGTATCGTTAAAATATGAACAAACAGGAACAAATGCCTTTATTGCTACAGCTCAAATAAAAAAATAAATGATATTTATTATACGATATGTTGGATATTAAATTAACAGAAACTCACATCTTTCTTTTTAAATTAATAGATAAACTCTTATTATCCTATGTTATTTTATTCAAGAATATTCAATTGAATTTACTAATTTTTAGTATAAATATGGGTTTTTTATTCTAATTAATATCCTATTAAAATGAATATACCAATTCCTATTAATATGGCTCCGCCTAAAATTTCTATTTCACGACCAAACAAATGTCCTAATCTTCTGCCTAAATAAGCACCAATAAATGATAATATAAAGGTTACTACCCCTATAATAATAGCGGGATTCAGTACAGGAGTTTTAATAATTGCAAATGAAATACCAACTACAAAAGCATCTATACTGGTTGCAACTGCAAGTACAGTTAGCTCTTTTATAGAAAAATCACTGCTTTGTTTATCATCTTGGAAGGACTCGTAGATCATTTTAATACCAATAATAGATATTAGAATAAATGCTATCCATGGAGCAAATTTGGAAACAATATTCTGGATTGGTATTCCTAACAACCATCCTATTATGGTCATTCCACCTTGAAATATTCCAAACAACAAGGCTATAATTAAGGCTTGTTTCACAGTTGTTTTATGAACCATGCCCTTTGAAATGGAAATAACACATGCATCCATTGCAAGACCAATAGCTATGAAAAAAATTATTATAAAATTCATCAGACTAAATCTTTACAATACAATATATAAAGTTTTAAAAATAATTAAAAATCAATGCATTACATTAAAAATAAGCTAATATCAATCGTAACTAAAGTCAAGAACTCCTTTTTCTAAAAAAAATGTTGATATTTAATAAA
>PLTK01000129.1:27287-30289 GCA_003164415.1 Methanobacterium sp.
AATCCAATGAGTAATGGAAATTTTTCCAGAACTTATAAAAATTGTTCCTCAGGTTTTTGCGGCGGAAAGTGCCCATATTTGATGCTTTCGAAAATCATAGAACCTATAATGCAATTAAAATTACTGGTAGAAGTAAAATAGTAATCGCAGGCTTGTGGACAAGTATCAGTTTTACATATACAGCACTTCATGCTAAGCGAAAAAAGTATGATGTCTATGCATTGAGGCAAGCGAAGATTCAACTATTGAGGCCCATAAGCTGCAATACAACAGTTGGGTTTAGAAATATTAACTGTAATCGCAGTAGGTGTCCTTGTATTTGTTATTTCACATTACGTTGTGGTTAATAGGATTATCAATGAACGTTATCACAACGGATTATGAATAGTTAGTCAAAATAGCTAATTTCTGAAATATTTTTTTCTAAAATACTTCATACTTTTTTTAATATAATTATTATATTAACCCCGTTTTGGTACAAATTTGGGTGTAAATAAGGTACAAATTGTGCTTAAATAGATATATGTAACTTAACAATGGATTTATTAAAGTTCTTTGGAGGAAATCATGAAATTTAGAAGTTTAATATTGAAAAATATTTTCAGAAATAAATCACGGAGCATACTTGCTGTGATAGGTATTGCAATAGGTGTGGCAGCCGTAGTGGGACTTGGTTTAATTACCGACGACCTAACACAGTCTACTGAAAGTGCCCTGACAGCAGGAGCAGCAGATTTTTCTGTAATTAATAGTTCAAACAGTCAAGGTGGTTCTGGAGGAGGACCAGGTTTTGGTAATGATCAGTTAATAAACCAAGCAGTTGTAGGACAAATATCACAAGTAAAAGGTGTTAGTAGTGCAGTTGGAGAATTACGTACCTCCACTAATTTAGGCAACAGTACCGGCAACAGTACCGGCAGCGGTTCGAGTAGTGGATTTGGATCTGATTTCAGATCTATGACCAGTATAATTGGAATTGACAGCAGTGATCTGAGTATGGATGATATAGCAATAACCAATGGAACTGCATTTTCCAATGCAAATCAAGTAATAATAGGTCAAACAGCTGCGCAAAGGTTAAACAAAACCGTAGGTAGTACTATAACGATTTCCAATAAAACATTCACAGTTACTGGTATTTATGAAACTGGTAACTTCATGGATGACAGGGGAATAGCCATGTCATTATCTGCCTTACAAAATTTAACCGGCGACACAGGACAAGTTTCGTTAATTCTTGTTAAGGCCAGTAACGGCACAGATCCAACTGCACTCGCAAGTACAATTTCGCAAAATTATCCTAATGATCTGTCAACATCTACGTCCCTGTCTGGAAATAACAGGATGCAAAATGGACTTCAAGTAATCAGCTCAGGAGCCTGGGCAGTTTCACTACTAGCTATCTTAATTGGTGGTATAATTGTTATTGTCACCATGATGAAAGCAGTAAGTGAAAGAACGAGAGAAATTGGTGTATTAAGAGCAATAGGCTGGACTCAAAGGAGAATATTAGGCATGATTATAGGAGAAGCACTGGTATTGTCACTTATTGCCATTGTTGTTGGTTTGCTATTAGCTGTAGGAATAGTTGAGCTAATATCACTAACCCATCTCCTAAGGGGAATAAATCCATCGTTCTCACTCCTGTTAATACTTAAAGGTATAGGAGTTGCATTGTTCCTTGGAATAATAGGCGGAATATACCCNNATCTCTATAATTGGACCTTCAGGATCTGGTAAATCTACTCTTCTTAATATGATAGGAGCATTGGACAAAGCAGATGAAGGCCATATAACAGTTGCTGGTAAGGATTTAATGCAGAAGGAAGATCTAAGCAAATTCAGATTAAATGAAATAGGATTTGTTTTTCAACTTCATAATCTGATTCCAAATCTCACAGTACTTGAAAATGTTCAAACACCACTAATTGAAACCGATATTCAAGATAAAAAAATGGAAGAACGTGCTTTGGAAATATTAAAATCTGTTAATCTGGCAGATAAAATTAACCAGAAACCAACCAAACTTTCAGGAGGTGAAAGACAGCGTGTAGCCATAGCAAGAGCGCTGGTTAACCATCCCTCAATAATTCTAGCGGATGAACCAACAGGAGCACTTGATTCCAAGACATCTGATATCATTCTGGAATTACTATTAGATATACATAAGAAAGAGAATGTTACACTTATAATGGTAACACATGAGCATAATGTAGCGGCTAGGGCAGATAGGAGTATATATGTTCTTGATGGGAAAATAAAAGAAGAAAATATAAATTCTACATCATAGGCATATAACTAATAAAATGGGGACATATCCCATTCTTTTTTTAGAATCGTATCAAATTAAATCTATTTACTAGCAAAACTCGCCCCCATATCAAAGGCATTTTGTAAATCCAATGGAAATACTTCGCTGTGTCTTTTAGCTTTTTTAACAGGATCAAATCTTTCATTAACAATCCTAGAATAATCTTTAAATTGGTAGGTATCAAAGCTGAATAATGATTCAGTAGGGCCAAAGATGGTTTTAAGATAGTATTCATTGGTTGCAAATAATAGTTCATAGCCAGATCCTTCTAATTGTTCTTCAGTTGCATTCATGGTATAAATATATCCTGTACTGATTTTCTTTGGGAACAAAGATCTTGGTGGATTGTTGTAGGTAAGGTACGGATAGATCAGACGTTCCATAAATGATCTCATCTCGCCTGTAACACTTCCTAAATATATTGGAGAACCGAATATCACCGCATTACACTCTTCTATTTTTTTTATAACTTCTTTTAGATCGTCATCAACTGCACATACACCATAATATTTACTACCCTTTATTTTACATAAAAAACAGCTGTTACACCCCTTATAATTTAAATCATAGAGGTTAATTAGTTCAGTATCTGCTCCCTTTGATTTAGCACCTTCAAGAGCTTTTTTAAGAAGTTTTGCAGTATTACAATTTTTTCTTGGGCTTCCATTTATTGCAATGATTTTCATATTGT
>PLTK01000135.1 GCA_003164415.1 Methanobacterium sp.
TAGCAACTTACGGGGAAGAAACTATAGTACTGGATGCAGATGTTGCAATGGCCAACCTCGAACTCATCCTAGGAATGGAAGGAAAATCAGTAACACTACACGATGTCCTTTCGGGTGCAGCATCCATCGAAGACGCTATATATGAGGGTCCTGGAGGCGTCAAAGTGGTTCCAGCAGGAATATCATTGGAAGGTCTTCGTAAAGTTAAAATGGAAAGATTAGAAAGTGCATTGGAGATATTAGTTGAAAATACTGATATATTGCTCATCGATGCCCCTGCAGGACTCGAAAAGGATGCTTTGGCTGCCATAGCAGCTGCTCAAGAAATGATATTGGTTACAACTCCCGAAGTACCATCAATCAGTGATGCTTTAAAGACCAAGATCATAGCTAATAAACTTGGTGTTGAGATAATAGGTGTTGTAATAAACAGGGAGCAGCACGATAAAACCTTCTTAACCATTACTGAAATTGAGACCATACTTGAAGTACCGGTTATAGCAGTTATTCCAGACGATCCCGAAGTTAGTAGGGCAGCAGCATTTGGTGAACCTTTAATAATTAAAAATCCCAAATCACCCACTAGCAATGCCATAATGCAGTTAGGTGCCGATCTAATAGGAGAAGAGTACCAACCAATTGAACCCGACAAAAAAGGAGTCATTTCAAAACTTGTTGAAGGCCTACTTGGTAGGAGATAATTTAATCAATTGGTTATAATATATGCTGGAAAAGATATAAAATGTCAAGATTCATAGCATTTGCTTCCGGAAAGGGCGGAGTCGGAAGAACATCATTAACATTCAACTTGGGAGTTGCACTGTCGCTGTTTGGAGAAGAAATTGTCATGCTAGATTTAGATTTAGTCATGGCCAATTTAGATGTTATAACAGGGCTCTTAAATCCTGATGTTACATTACATGATGTTCTTGTACGTGACAAATCAATAGATGAATGTGTTTATGAAGTTAACCAGGGAATACGTGTAGTGCCAACTGGAATCCATTTTGAAACATTGAAACATATAAATCCCAATTATATTTCATGGAACAAGATAATGAATGAGATATCTGAATATGGAAACATGTTTTTAATGGATCTCCCGGCAGGGATTAACGCAAACGTCTTTGAAGGACTTCCTGAGAATACAGAAGCTATATTAGTTACTCAATCGACCATGCCATCAGTGGCTGATGCTCTAAAGATAAGAATACTTTTCAACGAGCTTAATATAAAGATAAGTGGCTTTGTACTGAATATGTGGTACGATGATAAGTTTCTACTGTCAGAAAACGAGATAGAATCTATACTTGAGGTTCCAATGATAGGTCTGATACCATATGATAGGGAAGTTGAGAGATCAATGGCACTTGGAAGATCGGTTGTAGAAGTAAATCCTTCCTCCCCAACAAGTAATGCAATAATGCAATTAGCAGCCGATCTATTAGGAAAGGATTATAAACCTATTGAACCAAATAAAGATGGTATAGTAGGCAGAATAAAGAAATTTGTTGGATTACTTCCAGAATAACATATCAATCATTTTTTTTAATATTAAACATGGGAGTAAAACATGAAAAATCCCAAATTAGATGTTCTTGGACTTGGAACATGCAACACCGATTTTTTAATGAATGTATCTCGTTTTTCATGTGCTGATGATGAGGTAGATATTGAAAAACTTCGAATATCCCTCGGAGGATCAGCAGCCAACTTCACAGTGGGAGTTTCTCGCTTAGGATTAAACGCGGGTATAATGGCACGAATTGGAAAAGATCAATACGGAGAATATATTCTATCGGAGTTTGAACAGGAAAATATTAATACCGACAGATTAGTGTCCATCAATGAAAAAACTGGAATGGCATTTATAGCTGTCGAACCAGAGGGTGAAAGGTCTATTTATACATTTATGGGGGCAAATTCTAAATTTAAACTCGAAAATGAAGATATTGCCCATATTAAACGTTCAGAAATACTCCATATAACTGGTATGTACATTGAAGTTGTTGAAGAAGCATCTAAATATGCAAACACATTATCTTTTAATCCCGGTGCTCTATTGTCATCTTATGGTTTAGATAATCTCGGAAAAATACTTAAAAGAACCGATATTCTATTTCTAAATCAAAAAGAAGTCACAATACTAACGGGCATAGGTTATCATGATGGTGCATTGAAACTTGTTGAAACTGGAGTAACATTGGTTGTTGTTACTATGGGAAATAATGGGGCCTGTGTTTATAATAAATCGGGTCAGATTCACTATCCGGCTAATAAACTAAATGTTCTTGATACAACCGGTGCAGGTGATTCATTTGCAGCGGGATTTATAACAGCATTTCATCAAAAAAAAAGTCTTAATGAATGTTTAAAATATGGAAATGAATCTGCTGCTAATTGTGTTAGTAAATTAGGTGCATTAGATCATTTAAAATATAAATTTGACTGAAACTAGAATGGAAATATCATTTTATTTTATTTTGTAAAATTCTGCTGCATTACTGTACGATACTTTCTTAATATCTTCAGGCTCCACACCCGAAAGTCTAAGTTTATGAACTGTTTTAGGAACAGATAAAGGGTCGGATGGGGATGAGCTCATATCACTATCCAAAACAAATTTCTCGTAACCATATTCCTCCATCATTTTAACTGCTTCATCTGCAGTCATCTTTTGGGGTTGTACTGTCAGTCCTAGAATCCCATTAAAATCTAAAACGCGTCTTATTATAGTTTTATCTACATGATCCAATAGTACTAGGCTTGTATCAATATTATCTTCTATTATGGTGGCTGTTATGTCTGTAATTTCTTTTTTATTGGTTCTGGGTGTATGGACTATGACTTTGATGTTAAGTTCTTGAGCAAGATTTAATTGTTTAATGAATACTTCCTTCTCCAGTTCTGTACCATTTTCAAGTCCAATTTCTCCAATAGCTACTACATTTTTATTTTCAAGGAGTTCTGGCAGTTTTTCAAGAACAATTTCATAATCCGATGATATGCTTCGTGGATGAACACCCACAGCAGAGTATAATTTTACCCCATTCTTAGCTGCCCTTTTAGTGTCATTTTCCATAATTCTGTGTATATGATCTAAAACAACTTCAGATGTGCTCATTCTCATGGGATCGTGTGCACAACTAACCGCTATATCAACACCTGCAACAGCCATTTTTTCAAAATCTTCATATGGTCTTGTATCTGCATGTATATGTGCATCTATCATATTATCACCTTTTAAGCGTTATTATGGAGTTAATATATACTTTATTTTTAATATCCTAAATAATATTTCTATAACAAAAATTTAAAGGGAAAGTTAAAAATCTAGATATCTTCAAATTCTATTCTGCCCGCCAATAGATCGACTAAAATATTGTAAATATCTTTTATTGGTTTTCTAATCTGTTTTAAGTCATCTCTATTTCTTATTGTCACAGTTTGGTTTTCCAATGTTTCATGATCCACTGTCACGGCGAAAGGTACACCTATCTCGTCTGCTCGTGCATATCTACGTCCAATAGTTCCTGATCCATCGTATTCGGCTATTATGCCATGATTTCTGAATTCGTCCCTTATATTATTGGCAGTTTCAACAAGTTCATCCTTGTTTACAAGTGGAAAAACACTAACACCAATAGGAGCTATCTGTTTTTCCAGTTTTAGATATGTTCTATCTTCATTTTCTTTATATGAATGAAGTAGTACCGAGTATATAATACGGTCAATTCCATACGACGGTTCAATAACATGTGGCAGTACCTTTTCTCCACGAATAATTTCCTCGCGTTCTTCAAAACTGATTATATCGGGAGTTATTTCATAAATTTTACCTTCAATTTCTAATTTAAATTTACCCTCTTCTTCGAATCCCCCTTTGATAACAGCAGCATCCAAATTTTTTAGGGAATCTAATATTTTAGGAGCATCTCCCTTGAACAGGGGGCCAAATTTTTTCATATCAGGTTTAACACCTAGTTTGGTAATGCTTTTTGGTACATCATACTCTATAAAAACACTCAGATCTTCCTTACTATGGGTGCTGTGAGATTTTAAATCAAAATCTGTTCTATCCGCGATACCTATTATCTCAACCCATCCAAATCTATCTGTTTGAACTTCAACATCCCAACAGTCAATTGCATAATGGGCCATCTCGGTTGGAAGATGTTGCCTGAATCTTATAACCTCAGAAGGAATTCCAAGATCAGACAGGAACCTTGCTGCTAAGCATAATTGATAAGTTAATATTTCGCTAGATACTATACCATTTTCAACAGCTTTTTTTGCGTTAATTTTTTCAAGTTCTCTGCTGTTCATTTGATTCTCTGCAGAAAATAGTGTTAAGGTATCATCTGCAAATTTATCAAATTTTGGATGTGTTTTAATTGATGGATCAACAAATATCTCTGCCTCGGCTTGTGTGAATTCTCGAAGTCTGATAATTCCTTGACGTGGAGAAATCTCATTACGGTATGCCTTACCAATCTGAACCACTCCAAATGGTAATTTACCTCTAAAAAATCTTAAAAGTCTTTTAAATGGTATAAATATTCCCTGTGCAGTTTCTGGACGCATATATCCAGTTTTTTTACCTTTTGCTCCAATAAGTGTTTGGAACATTAGGTTATAACTCCACACATGAGTTAAATGACCGCCACATTTAGGGCATACTATCTGATTTTCTGATAAGATTTCTGTCAACCTCTGATCTTCAAGACCTTCAACCTCTTGATCAATAGCATCTTCAATGATATGATCTGCCCTATAAACTTCCATACACTCCTTACATTCGGTCATAGGATCTGTAAAATGGTCTACATGTCCGGATGCTTTTAGAGCTTCCTCTGGCATTATGGTTGGAGATTCTATTTCATAGAAGCCTTCCTGTACTATGTAATATTTTCTCCATTTCTCAATGATATTACTTTTTAAAATGGCACCTAATGGTCCGTAATCGAAAAATCCTGCTGATCCGGAGTATATTTCAAATGAAGACCAGAGAAATCCTCTTTTCTTTGCTATGTTCATTACCTTACTATCTGTCATTGTAAAATCCCTCGAAATATAATCAAATAATCGTTTTAGTTGTAAATGTTTAATTTAATCCTTGATTAGTGTAGATCCCCTGATCAGTTCATAATCATGTTTAATCTTACTTGTAACCGGGCGACTTTGGTTCATATATTTACTATCGCGCTCAGGATGTCCATATGGTCGTTCTGCTGGTGATGTCATCGTTTCAAATACTATTTGGCAAACCCTCTGTCCTGTGTACAGTGCAACAGGCATTTTTCCAATATTTGAAATTTCCAGTGTAATCTTACCACAGAAACCCGGGTCTATGTACCCGGCTGTAACATGCATGGTAATTCCTAATCTTCCCATTGATGAACGACCTTCTACCCTTGCAACAAGATCATTGGGAAGTTCTATTGTTTCGTAAGTTGTGGCAAGTGCAAATTCACCTGGATGGATTATAAAGGGTTGCCCTTCTTCTATATAAAATGATTCCATATATCCTTCAATGTCTGATTTGTCCATTGGGTCAATACATGGTTTTCTTATTATCTTGAAGCTCTTAAACTCGTTTCCAATTCTTAAATCTACTGAAGATGGTTGAATCTGCTTTTCAGGTTCTTTTAAAGGTTTAATAACTATTTTACCTAATTTTATATGTTCTTTTATATCCTTGTCACTTAGAATGGCCATTTAATGCCCTCGTTTTCCTTTTTTGATATCTTCTTTTATGTTTATCTTGGTTATATCTTTGACTATGTTGGGCACTCCACAGCTGTTACCAACACCCAATACCATAATTTTAGTTCCAGGTTCTGAGAGTGATATGGAATTATTAAGCACTTCTAAAACTTTTTTAGAAGATTCTACTATTTTTTGGGTCATTTGACACATTGCTTCCTCTGGCCCCATTTTGACAATTATGGCATCGACATCAAGATCATTTTTAACCATCTGTTCTTCAATAAGCCATTTGTCCACTCCAAATCCTCCGATAACTACACCTACTCCTTCAGCAACAGATCCTGTCTCTTCACCTTCGAGTTTCTGTGCAGCATCAACAGTAATTAATCGTTTAATACCTTTTTCGTTTATTAAGCGATTAACAGTTTTTCCTATTTTTCCTACCCTTGCACCGGGACCTTTGGCACGGAGTATAGTTATTTCATGCCCATCCACCATTTTTTTGCCTATCACAACGTCTTCAAAATATTCCAATTCATCATCTGGCATATCTTCCATAAACATACCTGCAACTAAAGGCCCTATACCATCTCCAACAGGATTTCCATCCGAAAAAGCGTTCATTCCTTCATATTCTGCTCTAACTAATCTCATGATCATTGGCAGTCCCATCTGAAGCATCAAAAGTATTTGTAGATTTCCTGTTTTCTTTGAAAGTTCCAAATTATGTCTTACCATCTTTGCAACACCGTTAATACCAAGTGTTGCTTTTAGGGTCATGGTGATATTAGATTTCCATTCATCATCAGCATTTGGGGCAATGGTTTTTGTCATATGTAGAAATTTTTCTTCTCCTAAATCTAAAATGCTTTCAAATTTGTTCATTATTCCTGCTGGATCCAATGACACCGGTGGAACAATGAAGAATTCCATGAAATTATCAATGGCTGCTGTGGGATCATTTCCAGGATTTCCCTTTTCAATAGAAATCTTTACAAGTTTCAATTTGGATTCATTAACCATATTCTCAATCTGGAGTGTATAATTGGTTATTGAAGAGTTGATCCTCATTTTTAACATAATAGGAAGTAAAATAACCAATAATACAAATACAATAATCACAATTATATCGAAGGGAGTTATTCCTAAAAACATCATACTTCCTCTTTATTATTTATTTCTTTAATCCGAGATTTTATTCTTCTCAATGTCCCCTTCAATGTATGTGCTTCACGACCCGATACAAACGTCCTTCCAATTATTCTTCTAAATACAAGAGATGCATTATTACTTTTATGCGATGGATATCCAAGTTTAAGAATTATTTCATCCATATAATCCGTCAAACTTTCTTTTTCAGCAGATGTGGCAGCTGGAAGTCGATCCACTGGATAAGATTTTTCCCTCTTAAACAGCTCATAAAATATTATGGCTGCTGCATGGGTTATATTCAATATTGGATAATTTTCGTGGGNNAGGTATGCTTACTATTACATCACAAAGTGCTATTTCTTTATTTGAAAGCCCATTTCCTTCTCGGCCGAATATTAAAGCTAAATTACCATTATAATTAATTGAGTCTGCAAGTTGTTCGGGAGTTACTGCAATTCTTGCTACGTTGTAACTTCCACCAGCAGTTCCTGTTGTTGCGATCGCTGAATCAATTTGTTTAAGGATCAGAAATTCTTTTAAAGAATCGTATGTTTGTAAGTTACTTACAACATCCCTTGCATGCATTGCCTGATAATAACTCTCATTTTCAAGTTTACATGGATTTATTAGCACCAAATTAGTGAGGCCAAAATTTTTCATGGTCCTTGCAAGAAAACCTATATTTCCCGGAGTCTCTGGTTCTACAAACACCACATAGATCATATTTTACAACTCACAAAACTTTTATTTATGTCTGATAATGGTTTTTTATTAATATTTATTATGAATAAGCCATTTCAAGCAGTTTCAATATATTTAATACCTTTACATTGGTAATACCGGCTTTTTCAAGGCTGTCTTTAATGTTGTATTCACAGAACGGGCATATGGTTACAACAGCATCGACCCCTAGATCTTTAACCATGTCTACTTTCTTTTTACCTAATCCTGCGGCAATTTCTGGTTTCCCTGCACGTACTCCTCCACCAGCACCACAGCACTGATCAGGTATTTCCATTTCAACAAATTCGAGTCCTTTTATCTTTCTGAGTATTTCTCTTGGTTCTTTACTTATTCCCTGTCCTCTAACTAGATGGCATGGGTCATGATATGTTACTCTCATGTTTAGTGGTTTCATATCTTTTGTATTCAACCTTTCAGCCAAGAACTCACTAATATCAACTACATTCAAGTTAACACCATATTTCGGGTAGTCATTTTTAAGGGTTGAGCCACATCCGGCGCAAACCGTTACAATGGTATCATAGTCCTTGAAAACTTCCTGATTCCTTTTAATAACATCCGGAATTGCGTCTGTCTGGCCAGTTCGAAGCAGTGGAGAACCACAGCAGACCTGATCCTTTGGTACTACAACATCAACATCGTTGTATTCCATTACCTTAAGCAGGGCTACTCCTATTTCAGGTAGTCGGTAATCAACCATGCAACCGGTAAATAGGGCAATTTTCTGCCTTTTATGCTCTCCGGAGTTTATTGTTGTTTCATCTTCAGATGGACTTTTTGTAGCTATTTTATCATCATAAACAGCTTTTATAAATCCTTCTCCATATGGACCTTTTCCCATGGGTTGAACAGATCTTCCCGTACTTTTAATAAGTTCTTTCACATCCCTATGTACTGGTAATGGTCCAACATCTTCTTTACAAGCAATTTCTCTTAGTTTTTCAATTGCTGCTCCAAATGTGTTTATCTCTTTAGGACACACCTCCACACATTTTCCACAAGATGTACAACAGTACAGCCCTTCATCAAATCCTTCACTTGCACGATCTTCACAGTCCCTTGGATCCAATGCAAACTTGGATATGTAACGCATGAAGTATGGACCAGCAAACTCTTTGGTTTCTTTAACAACAGGACATGATGAAATGCATGATAAACATTCGATACAACTTCTAATCTTTTTAGTATCGGCATAATCTTCAGGATTTATAATTGCCGGACATTCTGGTATGGTACAATCACCGGATAGGTACAGGTCTAATTCACTAACTTTTTCATCGAATTTTGATCTATCAACAACTAAATCCTTGATAACATCAAAATCTAGCGGTTCTATGAGTGCGTCATCAACTATTTCAGCTTTACATGCTAGGACGACATTGCCATTCATTTTTAATGCGCAGGATCCACACTGACCAGCTCTACAAGAACATCTGTAAGCAATATCTGCATTATACCTTTGATTGATATAGTTTAATGCATCTAAGATTTTCATTTTATCCTTTTCTTGGACATTAAAACTTTCTATATGGGCGGTTTCACCTTTTTCAGGGTTTTGCCTTAAAATATTGACATTTATCATTTATATCTCCACATTTTTATTGAAAATTATTTAAAAAAGATTCATTTAGAGTTCAAAGCTCAATGGGGATGCTTTTAATCCATTAAACGGTTCTATGAATTATTTTTATTCTGTGTTAATATGATATTGGTTTATATATTATAAATAATTTATAAATCATAATATTTAATTAGTAATCTGATCGGTTTTTTAAATTGTTAAAAAATAGTTTAAGCGTTGTTATCAATGAGTTTCCTAATTAAAAGCCAGTAAATTAAAAGTTCATCTTCCATATTTTTGTAATCAGGATATTTGTTGGATATGATATTCCAGAATTTCTTGTTGTGTCCCATTTCAACTAGATGGGCTAATTCATGATAAACAACATATTCAATTAGATTTGATGGTAAATGCATCAGGTAAATATTGATGTTAATGTTCTTTTTAGAGCTGCAACTTCCCCAACGGGTTTTCATCCGTTTGAAGTAGACTTTATTAATATTTACATTCAATTCTTTAGATAATTCATCAATAAATAATAAAGCCAGGTCCCTAAACTCTTTATTAGTTCTTAATAAATTAAGCTCTTTATTATCTGCTTCTTTTTGTGATGCTCTAATACGGCTGAGTTTTTTATATATCCATTTTTCATGATTTTTAATAATTTCTTCNNGTTGATTTTAGTTTTTTTTATCATGGGTTTTTCTAAATAAATTTTAAATCAAACTATGTCTATCTAATTAAAATATTTAAATTATTTTTATTTTTATAATATTTATCTCGTTATTAATATCCAAATCCAAATGTCTAGGGTTATAGTTATAAATATATTCTTAAACTAATCTGGAATAGAATCCCATTAAATAAA
>PLTK01000041.1 GCA_003164415.1 Methanobacterium sp.
TATATTATAAAACTGGATATCCTGTTAACTATATTCAGATTTCCATTACAAAATATCTTAAAATCTTTGTAATGTTCATTATGGAAATCCTAGGTATTTTGTTCCTGCATGTATCATCTTATATTCTGCATTAACTGCATCCATAACAGGTATATTATCCCTTTCTGTTTCTAGGGTTATGCTGTTAATTCCATATTGATGTGCTGAGTAACGTATCATACCTGGATCATCTGTATCTTCAACACCTGTAGAACAGTTTGTTTTAGATACAATGTATGATACTAGTTTTTTTTCATTATTTGTGGATTTTGAGTTGATATATATGAATCCATTGGCATCAACCCCGCCACCAGAGTGTACATCTATCAGGTAATTTATTCCATGATTCTTGGCGAATTGTACTATTTTCCAACCAGGTGTTCCGTTTATATTAGCTATACGATTAGGGTCAGACCCGTTATAATATCTAGTGTTTAGAGCTGTATCCTGTGGAATTGCAAATGGAATGATATACAAGGTACCATTAAAGTTTTTATCCTTGATAAATTCTATATATTGCATTATAGCTATATTGGCTTGTGGTTCATTTCCATGAACACCTGCACAGATCAGTACTTTGGGTCCATTACCATTACCAAATTTTAGTATAATCGAACCTTGATTGGTCATATTAAAAATTTTATTACTCAGATCTGTTCGGGAAATATATTGTGTGATTGCTGTATTGCTAAGTACATTTCCACCTATTGAACTATCAAATATGCTGATATGATATGGATTGTGGCAGTTGTTAAATTGGGAAGAATCATTGGTTTGATTGTTACTAATGGTTGCTGCCGATACTCCACCAGAAAGAATAACTGAACCTAGGGATATTAATATTAATATTAGAATAACTTTTTTATGATTGAATCGCCTATTATTTTTATTTATAAGCAATTGTTTATATCCAATGATTTTGATCACTTCAAATTTTATAAAATATTCATTTAAGTATTGATTAAGTGTGATAATATTAGTATTCAATAATTTATTATTTAATTAATAGATTTAAACTTTACTGAATTGAATAATAGGAAATATGAATTGAAAATAGGTATGTAAAAAAAAGAAAATTTATTACTCTGTTAAAATAGGGGTAAAACAAGTTAGAATTGTCTCATCCGATATCTATACACTGAATAAAAAATTCCTACTAATATAATTAATATGAAGAGGAATAATGCCCCAATTCCCCATACTCCATGTAATCCTATTCTTCCAAGTAATAAAATAATTCCAATTTTTCCTAGAATTCCAGTTTTTCCAATACTTCCAAGACCGCCTGCAGAACCGAATGACCCTAATCCTCTCATTCCAGATCCAAAAGCTATTAATGTTGATGGTAAACCTAACATATGAATAATACACCTTCTATTTGTTTATTTTTAAATAAAATTTTGTGATATTTAATAATATTTATACTAATTTTTTTTGTCAAATATTATATGATTGTTTATAATTACAGTGAGATATTGAATTATAATTATTATTATTTAAGAATTTATATTAAAAAAATCCTTTAGAATGATCCAAATAATTTGAATCCATAATAAAAATTTATAGCTTAATTAAATCAGTGAACTAATAATTAAGGTTTAATAATGGATATATTCATTGTAAATGGAATTTTAAACGGAATATTTAATCATTTCACATTTTATTAAGTATTTCTCTAATGGTTTTAACAGAATCAGCGAATTTTTCTAGATCCTCTTCGGATAATGTTGATAGATTCATTTTGATATCGTTATTTGAATGTTTTCTCCATTCATTCAACAGTTCATTTCCCTCTTCTGTGAGGGCGATATTTATAACTCTACGATCATTTTTGTCGGGTAATCTTTCGGCTAAATTATTTTCAACAAGTTTATCAATTATAGATGTCATATTTGACTTTGAAATATAAACCATCCTTCCAATTTCGGACATTGGAAGTTCGCCACGTTTTTTTAGCACTTTTAATATGTGATAATATGAATGGGGCATTCTGTTCTGTTTTAACTTTTTTTTGTGTATAAAAAGTTTTTTTCTAAATAATGGAAAAAACAGATAAATATCATCCACCATTTGGTTTAATCTTTCTTCGTCCATATTTATTTCTCCATTTACTTATTTTATATCACCATTATATAAAAAACATTCCGAATAAAATACTACTTTTATACTATTATTATCATGAGAATACATAAAATTTTAATAAATAATACTAGAATTAAATATCTAAAACAATGAACAATATTACGATGTTTTAATGGGATATAATGTTTATTTAAATAAATAGACTAAAAAATTAGGTTAAAATTTATATTTTAAATATCAGTTTTTATAAAATTTAAATAAAAAAAATTATTGAAGTTAATCTTTTATCATGTCACGGATCATTTTAATCAAGTCGATCTTTTGCTGTGCCATAGATGCTTTCATATCCATTTTTGCAGCAATAATGCTCTTCTTTTCTTTCATGATCTCTGCTTCTTGTTCTGCCATAGATATTTTCATATCCATTTTTGCAACTAAGACTTTCTTTTTATCTTCGTCAGAAAGTTGTTCCATAATTTTCTTCATCATAATCTTTTTCATCATAATTTTTTTCATGTCATCGTGGCCATGTCCACCCATATGAGGCATAGCGCCTCCCATATGATGCATTTTTGCAGCAAAATCTTTGTTAGTAGGTCCACAATTATTTTCTCTGTTTTCTTCACACATATCAGTTTCACCTTTATTTTTTTTTTGAGTTAGATTTTATTCAATAATTATATCCAACCCATAGTTATACTATAGAACTATTCTACTTATAAACATTTCGTAAGTTAACAGTTCTTATCAATATTGGTTATACTGTAGAACTAAATTTTTATGAAAAATTTATTGTTAGTTATAAAAAATCAATTCTTAATCGCTATAAAAAGTAATTATAAATAGTATTAATAAAATGACTTAAATTATTATGTTACACTATTTTTAATTGGTAGTGTAAAATAAAATGTTGATCCCTTCCCTTCTTCGGATTCTACCCAAATATGGCCCTTATGTCTTTCAATTATTTTTTTTGCCAGGAACAATCCCATTCCTGTACCATCATATTCATCCCTTCGAGAAGCCTTTGGAATACTTCAAATATGCGTTTGTGGTAATGTGGGTCAATTCCTATGCCATTATCATAAAATCTTTTGTATCTAAATTCTTTTATTTTTATATTTTTTAGTCGAAATAAAGTATAGAATTAGTTTATTAATCCCAAATTATACTATTTTACTCATTATTTTAATTAATTAAATTACATCCAATTTTCATGTTTTCTATTTTTTAGACTTCCTAATTTTTTTTTAAATGTAAAATTTACTTCTTAAACTTTAATAAACATATATTTTAGACGGTCTTACATGAATGAACTGAACATTGTATGTGAAAACTTAATTTTTATGGTATAATACGTATTTATTTTTTTTTATGTGAATTTCATCACGTTATCCACTCGAAATTATATATATCTAGTGAATTTACATAGCGACACACTGAATGATTGTGGAAGAGTGATACATATGATAAAAAAGATGATCATATATATATTTTTGATAGGTATGTTCTTTATTTCTATACAATCTATAAGTGCCGCAAATATTTCTGTTTATCCTGGAAGTAGCATACAAGATGCTGTTAATCATGCTTCTAATGGAGATAATATTACTGTTTATGGTAATAACAGTGCTCCATATACGTATAAAGAGAGCGTTACTATTAACAAAACTGTTAACATAAAGGCTTCGGGTAATGTTACAATCGAAGCAGATAATAGTAATGATGCAGTTTTTACTGTAAATAATGGCGGTTCGGGTTCTGCTATTCAAAATTTTACCTTATCAGATAGTAGTTATTGTATAGTGATTAATAGTGCTGATAATTGTTTTATCTCAAATAATATTATAAATGCCGCATCTTTAGTGGGTATTCAGTTTTATGGTAATATGGATAATTCACAGGTTATTGGAAATATAATAAATGGGGTAAGTCCTACAGTTGGAAATGGAATCAGCTTTGAATATGGGACAGCAACTTATAATAATATCACAGGAAATACTATCAATAATTTTTTAAACGGTATACTTTTTAATAATGATAGTGAGTACAATATAATTTCAAATAATATAGTTAGATCTACAGGATTTACCGGTGCTGGGATTTATGCGACAGATGATTCAAATAATATGCATATCTTAGGAAACACTGTTACCGGTGCTAGAGATGCTATTTCAATACAACAGATGGGCAAAAACACCGCTACAAATTATACTATCAGTGGAAACACTGTTATTGATAATGTAAATGGATTATGGGTGGTAATAAGTAACAGTACAATATCAAATAACATAGCTAATTCTGATAGTACGAGTGGATTAGACATAACAGGCCGTTATAATAATGTTACAAATAATAATGCTTCGAATGATGGAAACTGTGGTATTACCCTTGGTGAATTAACAGCTGCTGATTATAATAATGTAAGTGGAAATACGTTAGATAATAATTTGGCTGGAATTAATAGTGCTAGTAATTATTCAACGATTTCTGATAATATCATTACTTCCAATTCTAATGAAGGTATAATATCTACTACAAATAATGCTAATATCGAAGGTAATGATATAGAAAACACTAATGGAAGTGCTATTTTTCTTATTGGTACATATAACTCAGTTACGAATAATATTTTAAAAAATAATGTAATGGGTTTATGTATGCAACAATCCACAAATGCAGATTATAATATCGTTAGTTTTAACAATATAACTTACAATGGTAACGGTATAAACAGTGCAAGTCCTTACTCAAACTTCACATCTAATAACTTAAGTTACAACAATGATACAGGATTAACCATTACTGGAATAAACTGTAATGTCATTGGGAATAACTTGTCCTACAACAAGGTATGTGGGTTACATATTACGAGTACAGGTAACATTGTAATGGGTAATACATTATATAATAATCTTTACGGGGCTTCTTTTAGTAATTATAATGCTGCTACTTTTAATTTAAACAGTGTTATTGGAAATACTTATCAATTATACAGTCCAGATACAAGTGGAACTCTAAATGCACAGAATAACTGGTGGGGATCAAATAGTACCCCAACAAATATTTATGGTTATTTCAATTTTAATCCTTGGATTGTACTTGAAGTATCTTCGAGTTCGAGTCAGATTAACAAGGGATCTACATCAACAATAACAGCAGATTTAACACACAACATTAATGGTGCAGTTACTAGTTTATTATATCCTGTTGGATATCTTCCAGATGGGATCACTGTAACTTTTAGTAATGATTCCTTAGGAAGTGTAAGTCCTTCTGTTAACACAACCACAAATGGTACATCTTCAACTATCTTTACAGGAAATTCTCCAGGAAATTCGGTTGTTTCAGTAACTGTTGGATCTCAAAAATTTTTGACTGGTGTTACTATAGTTTCGGCTTTAACACCAACAGCTGTTACAGTAAATCCTGTTTCAGGATATAAAGGTGACAATGTAAATCTGGTTGTAACATTAAAGGATTTAATGAATAATTTAATTGCAAATAAAACTATAAAATTTACAGTAAATGGTAACCTGATTGGCACTGAAACAACCAACTCACAGGGAATAGCAACACTCCCTTACACCATAACACAAAACACAGGAACATACATAGTATTAGCACAATTCACAGGAGACAACACCTACACTGCAAGTAACAGCACAAACAACCTACAAGTAAACAGCACGCCCACAGCAATTACAATAAACCCCATAACAGGATACAACGGTGAAACAGTCAATCTCACATCTACACTAACAGACACACACAACAACATACCAATAAACGGAAAAACCATCCAATATACAATAAACGGAACCACAATCGGCACAGCAACAACCAACACACAAGGAATAGCAACACTCACCTACACCATAACACAAAACACAGGAACATACACCATAAAAGTACAATTTTTACAAGATAATGTGTATATGGGAGCAACGAACTCTCAAAACTTAACTGTTGATAATAGTATACCTACTGTATCTATCACAAATCCTGGTGGTTCATATACTACCTCAACAACTGTAGTTTTAAAAATGAACGAACCAGGCACTATTTATTATACATTAAATGGTACAAATCCTACTACCAGTAGTTCAAAATATGCTTCCCCGATCGTTATTAGCTCGAATAAAACTTTAAAATATTTTGCAGTTAATTTAGCTGGAAATAAATCTCAAATATATTCACAGACTTATATCATTCATAATGTAGTATCTAAAGTAGCATCTAAAGTACCACTTACGGTAGCACCAACTTCTCTAACTAACCTTAAAACTGGCGTTACAAAGACGAATACACTTGAAATAAAATTTCCAACTAATATTAAAGCCAGCACAAACTACAAAGAGATTACAGTTAAAAATATAACAACCAATAAGTATGTAAAAATAAGTGTAACTATCATTGGAAATGTGCTATATATTAAAGATTCACTTAATCGCATTGCAAATGACTGGTATGTAATTACTATACCTAAATCAGCAATTCAAAATTTAACGGGAAATAATTTAATAAGTACATATACTTTCAAATTTAAAGTTGTTTAAATTTTTTTATTTTTTTTTAAAAGCATTGCAACCAAAGCATAAGATACAACCTTTACTAGAATATTTTTTTATGTTCTTATATGCGAAAATTAAAAATGTATGCGGGATTATATAATAGTAATAAATGTATTTTAAAAGCTTAAACTAATACCCAAAAAAAGTTGGTAACAGATATCACGATTTACCCGGATCATTATGGTTATAAATTTTTTAATAGATTTTATGTATATAATAAAGGTGAAAACTATGTTTCCTCGAGTTACAGTGATTATTCTTAATTGGAATGGATGGGAAGATACAATTGAATGTGTTGAATCCCTTAAAAACATAGATTATCCTAATTATGATACAATTATAGTGGATAATGGATCTGCAGATAATTCAATTGAAAAAATTAAGGAATATTATAATGGAAAGATTATACCCCAATCAAATTATTTTGAATATTCTAATAATGGTAAACCAATTGATCTTAATGAATTAGTTTATGAAAACAATCAGTTTAACCTGGAAGATGTGAATATTAACTCTATCACTCAGGAAAACAGTTCATTACTGATAAAAAATGATAAGAATTCTGGTTTCACCGAAGGAAATAATATTGCAATAAGATTCGCATTAAAATATATAAATCCAGAATATTTTTTACTTTTAAATAATGATACAGTAGTCGAGAAGAAATTTTTAAATGAATTAATCCACGTTGCACTAAAAGAGAGAGATACAGGACTTTTAGGCCCTAAAATTTATTGCTACAATAATGATAATGTTTCAAATGTTGTTAGTTTTGCAGGTGGAAATATAAATCTTAACACTTGCCAGCCACATCCCTTGGGTGCTAATGAACTTGACAATGGTCAGTTTGATATTGAAAGAAAAGTTGATTATGTTGAAGGATCTTGTTTACTTGTAAAAAATGAGTTGGTTAGTAATATAGGTTTTCTTGACAAAGAATATTTTACATATTGGGAAGAAATTGACTGGTGTATAAGAGGTAAAAATGCAGGATATAATTGCATATATGTCCCTAGTGCTAAGATATGGCATAAAGGTTATGGTTCTGATATAGGGGCCAACAGTATGTACTATATGATAAGGAATAGGTTTCTATTTATGAGAAAGAATACTGAAACTTTACAGACTATTTCTTCTTTAGTTTATTATTTTGGATACTATTTTTGGATTATATTTTTTTCAGTTACAATTTTTAATCGAGATAAGAAGAAATCCAGATCTTTACTTAAAGGTACAGTTGATGGTATCAGATCACTAAATTAATAATTTTTATTACAAAAAAAATAAAAAAAATGGATGTAAATGGCATAATTAATTCCAGATCTGGGAACCTCCATCGTCAAAAATCTTGTTTTTAGAACTTAATGTGTTTTTATATTTGATGTATGTTACTGTAGTCCCTCCCGGTTGTGGTATTGCAATCTTATCATTTTGAATGTTATATGTACCAAAAAAGAAATATGACTGGTTACTAGTTATCATTTGGTTGTCTACGGGTGCACTTTGGTTATATGGTATGTATCCGTTCAATAAAAGGAATCTATACTGATCAGCATACATGTTATTATTTATTTTATTAATTGCCATCCATTGAGCACCGTTTACTTCTTCTGTATTAAATTTAGGACCATCCATAGTACTGTGTAATGATAAGTTGGAAGGGGTATCTCCAAATAATTCATAAACAACACCACTATTGAATATCAGAGAGGCTGCTAAAAATAATGCCATAAATTTAAGTGAAGTGTGATATATTGATTTTTTTGACCATTTATATCCTAAAATTCTATTTAATATATTAAAAATCCCTATGAATCCTACTACAAAGAATATAGATAGGAATATGAGTGCGATTTGATAAAATCTTTCAGGGTTTAGAGCACCTGCTAGAAATGGAACTGTAAGTACAAGTATCAGCATGAAAAAACTCATAACCGAGAACAGACCATAATTTTCATTAAATTTCAGTCCTTTACGTCTTGTTAATAAGAATAAAATACCTAAACCAATTAAAGCTTCTATAATTAAATCTAATATAAGTGCAATATTCCTTAAGAACGATTTTGCGCTTGTAACTATACCTACTACCATTAAAGCTTTAGGATTAAATAAAAACAGATAACTCATACTTATTAGACCGTGCAATGTTGAAACTGTTTGATGGAACAGCACTGAACTTGATACAAGGAGATAGTAAAGTATTGTAAGACAAATAAGAAGAATCAACTGCAGTTTATAACGCATTTTAAAGGTATCCTCATCCTTTACTTTAACAAAGAAATAATTTATAATTGGCAAAGTACCAAGCCGATTATATCTCTTAGGTAAATTTAAATTCCTTATTAAAATTACTATATAAGCTGTTAAAACCAGGAAAATGTAAATGTAGTCCATTGAATAATGTGACACTAATAATGCGGGTATAAAGATTATTGTTAGGACTGCTAATTTTTTGGAATTCAATTGGGTTTCAACCATTAACATGATCATTAATACAAAAAACAACTCTCCTATTTCTTGTCTTGCCAAGTAAGGCATCTCCAAAAAGAACATAAATATAGACACGAATAAAAAACATCCCATAAATGCCATTCTAGCGTTGGTTTGATTTTTAAATATTTGATAGAGTGCAAGAGGAACTAAAGTAAAAATTGCAGGATATGCAATTTTAAATATATTTACAACACTTAATCCCGATATCTTCGAGAAGATTGGTACAGTTATAACCAAGCTTAACATGGCATTCAGCAAATCAGGAATAGATGAGTTCCAGTGAGAGCTAGTTACAACCAAGGTTGAATAATAAAATTCTTGATTTATATCCCAACCTGTAATATAATTTGTAAATAATGACGATGAGAAGATTAATGTTAATGCAATTGATAAAATTGCCAGAGGATAAATTTCTCTGGGTATAAATTTATCAAATGCAACCAATATTGGTATAAAAGCAACAATAATGAACATCAATATTAGTAGGGTACTATTTTGGTAAGAATTCATTATATAAGTACCAAATATTGATAAGAAGGGAAGTAATAAAAAAATTAATATTGGAATATTGTTACCATCGGTATTTAAGATAGGTGGATTTTCATATGTACTGTCTCTTAAATAGGCTACCGCACATAAAAACACCGCAAATATGGTGAAAGTGATCAATAGGGGTATTATTGAAATTGGTTTGGCTATTCCGAGTACAGGATAGACTAAATCTATCATCATTCCAAAAAACATCAAGGAGGCAATACTCAAACCAACAGAATATAAAATTGTTTTGATATTACCTAATCCATGTATGTTTAATATCCTAAGAATTAAAACACCATTTAAGAAGAATAGTACGATAAAAGATGATAATTCTCGGATTATGGGTAAATGAAAATTATTTATTTGTATAACTGCTGTTATCCATATTATCAATTGGAATATAAGTACAACAAGGATGAGATCTTTGACATTCCAATCATTCATTTGAAATGGGTTCATAAATTTCATATTTTTCCCCTTTAGAGTTTTTTATTAGAATATTCCTGATAAAGACTAAGATGTTTTTTAGCAATCAATTTAGGATCTAAAGTTTCAGCTGCAAAATTACGAGAATTATTAGACATTTGTATAACCTTATTTGGATTTTCTATCATAAATTTTATAGCATTTCTCCAGCTTTCAACTCGATCAAGACACATTATTCCCCTATTTGAATCTACATAATCTGAAAAACCCTGATTTTCAGAGCATAATACAGGTTTTCCAGAAGCAAGAGCCTTAGGTAATACACCGCTTGATGAGTGGCTTATCATGTAATCTAGTCCTAACATTTTTCTAAATTTATAAATAGGACTTTTCTTTAACCACGAACTAATTAATCGAGGTATTAATACTGCTTTGGCTCTATCAATCTCTTTTATAAATTGATCGTCAGATACAAATCCCTTAAATTTAACAATATCCCCCACTCCAAGGTTCTCAACTAAATTATTTAAGTATAAACAATAATCGTTATTGGTAATTTGTCCAATAAAAATTAATTCCATATCATTATCAAGACCACTTACAGATTTAATCAAAATATCTTGACCTTTAAAAGGTGAGATAATACCGGGAGCTAAAAATCGATTTTCTTCTAAATTTGTTTCAACTGTTTGAGCTGGCATTCCTGCNNTTTATCCACTATATCATAGGGATATGTCATGGGACTATTCAATGATTTTAAACCTGTAGATATGCATTTTATACAGTTTAAATTAAAAACATCAAAATTTCTTGCATCATGAACAGTTGTAACGATGTTAGGATTATTCTTTAGATCCTTAAAATTTTCGCCTAATATATGGAATTGAAATTCGTGCAAAGGAGAATTACCCAATTGAAAATGTGTAACATCATAATCATTTACATCATAATTCTCCGGTGTAATATGTTCCATGTTGTCATTTGTGGTTAATAGTTTATTTGGGGAATTTTTAGGAGATATTATACTTATTTCTACATCTAATTTGAGTAATTCAATTGCAAGATTCTCTGAATAATTACTTATACCCGTGCGTGGGTCTGTAGGGGTGATTATTGCAGTTTTCATATTATTATTTCCGAATATTATTATTAATTTTAGATCATATTTTTTTAATTTTCTAATCAAATTTTAAAGACCTTATAATCTTTATTTTCATAGACTAATAGTGAATTGCTCGGCAAAAGGGAGGTTATATTATCGTTATTATTATAAAATATGAATGTGCCTTCACTAACAACTTTTTGGCTTGGATTTCCTGAAAAATTTAGTCTTTTATCGTATACATAGTAGCCAATATTCTTTTGAGCTAGCTCTGTTTTTGAAAATCCCCATTCTATTATATGTTCAGATGAGGCTACACTTGCAATGGGTTGTCCTGTTGTAGCTAATAAAAATTGGTCTGTGTAATAGTTATTAGATGCCAGTGCTAATTTTTTATTTCCATTCTGGTTGAACCAATTAGCAAGTTCAATATCAGAAGTTGTTGGGGGTGTTAGTTGAGGGATTGTAAGTGTATTTAATCCATATGGTTGGGAATTGTACTTGGGTAATGTATTGAAATTCTGTGCTGTAACTGTAGATATGGCAAATAATGTTGAAATTATTAATATTATTATAAGAAAAACCGATCTGATGGATGTGTTTGGAAATTCTGCATTTTTATAATCCATATAAAGGTAGCTTAATCCCATACCGCCAAGAATAGACAGTGGTATAAGCAGATGAACAAGTAATCTTATTGTGTAAACATTGACTCCAAACCAATATGAATTACTCATTAAAAAAATTACAATAATCCATACGAAAATGAATAGATCCCTCATTGTTCTTCGTTTAATAGCCTCAATAGCCCCTATAATTGCAAAGATCAAAACAATTCCCAAATACGCTAAATACTTAAATCCACTTATAGGATCATTGATTGGTAGAGAGGTATTGTATCCTGTAACAGTAGATATACCATAAGTTAAAATTTTATGTACATAATCTGGAGCAATTATTAATGCAGTAATAGATACTAATATGCCTAATATTAAAGGAAGAGATAAAAACAAGGGATATGAAATTAAAAAACGTTTTTCTCTCATTAAAATTCCAACAACAATAGTAATGGATGTAATAATTAAAAATATTAACAAGGTTGTTGCTTGATGTGTTAAGATTACAACTAAAAAAAGAAAGCTTGATAGTAATGCATATTTATAATTTTTAGATACTATTGATTTATAATATAAATACACTATTAATGGCACGAATATCAATGCCATTGTTTCAGGTAATGGTGATACAAGTCTGCTGAACAGATAACTGGATATCATTAAAAATCCAGCTGACATTCCAGCAATATTACCATAAAATTTTTTAGCCACATATGATACTGATAAAACAATAAAAAGTGCTAAAAATGGTTGTAAATAAAGAGCAACAAGGAAATAATTTATTTTAAATATACTTCCTAAAAATACTATTAATAGACTAAAAAGTGGAGGATAAGCAATAGGTGATCCGCTGGGCTGGTCTATTAAAGGATCTATGAGAGTGAGTCCATATTGACTGTATACTTGTGCTATGTGTACATGATAAAATATGTCAAGGGTTAATGGCCATTGAGAGGTTAAAGTTGGAATTAAAGCTACTAAAAAAGCGACTATACTTGGAATAATCCACAGAAACCTTTTTAACCGTTCTTTTTCTAACATTGTCCACCTATTAAATCTAAATTTATTACCAATTCATTTTAATTGGATAATGCAGATTTATACAATCGCTCATAATCCCTAATAACTTCATTCCATGGCCTGATTTTCGATGTTAATGGCCCCACAGTTATATCATCTTTATTTATATCTAAGATGAGTTCAGCAATTATTTTGGGTTTTGGAGGGTAATCAACAATAAAACATCCTGGCTCATCTTTAAATTCTTTTAAAGCCGTCCTATTTGTAATTATACATGGAGTTTTTAATGTTAAAGCTTCTGTAACAGTTATACCATATGCTTCTGACCTGGATAATAACATGAAAATATCAGAATTAATTATTTCATTTATTAAATCTTCTCTTGGTAAAAATGATTTCCATACAATATAATCCTCTAATTTAAGATTTTCAGACAATTTTAATAGATCCTGTTTATATGGACCATCACCAACTATGGTCAAAACTACTTCTTTAAAACCAATATCATTTACTAAGATGTTTAAGCTATTTAATATAAAATCTACACCTTTTCGACTGATTAAATACCCGGTATATAATAATTTAATCTTGTTCTCTTTGCTATTTTTTTCTATTTTCCGGGTTTTATCAATATGCTCGAATGTGTCTACTCCAGGATTGATTACAGAAATTTTCTCTTTACCAACACCTATATATTCGATATTTTTGGCTTCGAAATTAGAATCAGATATAATGTATTTACTTTTTTTAAATACCCTACGAGCAAACAGGTTATATATATTCCACAAGTATTTTCCTGCAAATGTACTTTTTATAATGTCTAGATGCGGTGAAAATATAATTGGAATTTCTGGATCAATTCTTTTAATTGTGTAAATAGTTTCAATAGGAAGCAACGAGTGGTATCCATGTACATGTATAACATCAGGATTCAACTCTTTTAGATGTTTCTTTAAATATCGATACATTTCATAATTTAATCCATAAAAATATTTATCAAAACGTGATGATACCCTTATTATATTAAATCCACTAAGACTTTCAGTACTCTCTTGTTTGGATGGATTAGGTTGTAATACAGTTACATCATGTCCAATGGTTGAAAGATTTATAGCAAGTTCTCTTATGACTTTATTGATACCGCCAGGAGATGTGGTTTCAAGATAATTTACTAATAATATCTTCATTTTAATCACACTAATCAAATAATATTTTATCTATATCAAGCAAGATATGTTCCAAAATCGATTATTTTTCAAGTAATTAGCAAATAGATTTCTAATACAGATATTATCTTATCTTGAAGTAGTAACATCTTGAATTCAAAAAATTATTTTACTAATAATTAATATGAATTCTGTGATTAATAAATTTATTTAGAATTATATATTTCCAACAAATATTCACTATAGAGCTCTGAAATAGATGAAAATAAATTTATAGATGAATTCCAATCATTCAAAGTATTTTCCATCTATTCCAAATTTATAATAATATATTGTTCTTAATGATACATTTTTATTTTCTAGATATTATTTGTTCAATTAATTTCATAGAATTATATTCAAAATTCTATGATCAGAGGGATTTCTTCAATTCATGGGTGCTGTCAAGTTAATGGTTACTAGGCTTAATTTATATTTTTTTGAGTTCTTTTTTCTTAGATTAACCTTCTAAAACAGCTTAAAAATTCAAATGTAGATACTACACACCCAACAACTTGACAACCCCAATTCATGGGGATAGAACTGATTTTTTTATGAAATTTAATTCTTTATTAGTAATTACTTTTAATAAAAACATAGAAATTAAATAAATAACGATACTAACCAATACAGAAAAGATAGTTGATAATATAGTAATAGGATGGATCATGACTATAAATATTGACATTATTGCAGATCCTAATGTAATTTTTATGACATATTTCAACATATATCTAAATTCGAAATTAAATTTAAGATATTTATGTGAATAATATGTTGAAATAACTAATATAATGCTAAATGCTATCAAAGTAGACACTGCAGCCCCTATAATACCATAAATTGGTAAAAATATAATATTTAGGGTTATGTTAATTATGGCCCCCAACATCCATATAGAAGCGGATATATGCGTTTTTTTCTCTAAATATATTATCTGAGTAAAATTCATATATAATCCGAAAATAATGGTTGAAAATGCAACAAAAGGTGTAATATAATAACCATTGGCTGCTATTGCTTGTGTAGTTAATAAATTAAGTATGGTATGGGATAACAAAGATAACCCTACTGCTGATGGAATAGCCAATAGTAAAAAATATTTTTGTGTGTACCTCATATAAATTTTTATTTTATCTTTTTCGTTATTATCATAACATTTTGATAAAATAGGAAGTAAAAGTACATTGAAAGGATACATCAACATTAAAATTAACGTACCTAAATTATATCCCGGGGAATAATATCCTACAAACGCAATGCTGAGAAATATTCCAATTAAATATCTATCACTTGAATCCACAATCCAATAAGATAAAGCAGATGGCAAAGTTGGCATTCCAAAGGATAAATATTCTTTGACAACACTCAGATTAGGTTTTTTAAATTTAATAAATGATCTTACTAAAATAAAGGCACTGATTGTTATAAAAAGGTAAGATATTAAAAGAGCCATTAAAGCTCCAACAATCCCATAACCATGCAACACAAAATATAATATTAATAACAAATTAAGATATGTTTGAACTAACAGGAATAAGGAATATGTTTTTATTTGGTTTAAAGTCCTAAAAATGTTTATAAGAATAATATTCAAACTATAAAGAAAGATTATTGGAATTAATAGTAATGCAACAGTATAATCATTATTAAACAGTACTACAGATAATGGTTTAGCTAGTATCAACAATATTACCGAACTAATCATTGCAAAAATTATTACAACAATTATAATTGAAAAAATACCATTTTGTAACTTTTCACTATCATTTTCACCAGAAAGAAATCTAACCATTGTATCTGGAAGTCCAAGGGTAATGATATTTGATAATAAAATAATAGTGATAGAGGTTTGAACCCAGATACCATAATTTTGGATGCTTAAATTTTTAGTTAAAATAGGTAGCAATATAATTGCACTTAAACTAATAAAGATATTTACAATACCGATAATACCAATTTTCTGAAAAAATCCCTTATATTCATCCAAAAATATCACCAGTTCAAAAATATTAAATTTATTAATTTTTTCTTAAAATTTATTTAAGCATTTACACTATAATGCTTTATAAGAGATTTGAATTTCATTTTAAGATATTTAAATATTTTTTAAAATAATCCTAAAATATTTTTTGTTTAAGAGTTTAGATGTGTAGTTAATACCATTATATTTTTGATAATAATAGATTAGTGTTATTTTGTTTTTTAGTATTTTTTTTGTACTCATAACTTGAAAAATCAAATGTTTTATACCAGTTAATTTTATATCATTCTCTTTGAGTATATTATTTTGTATATCCTTCCAATATATTACTACATTATGTAAAAGCAATAGATTGTTCTCTAAATAATATTTAATTAAGTCAAGAAAACCTTTTTTTTTACCTTAAAATTACACTCGTTTGGATCTATTCCCTCTAACAGTAATCCGGTAAGATGTTTTTTTCTGATTTTTATATATTTTAAAATATTTTTTGTATAAAAATTTAACTGTGTAATTTAAACCCATATATTTGATATAATAATAAATCAGAAATATTCTTTTTTTATTGTTCTTTTGATAATTATAATCATTAAAATTAAATTTTTTAAACCAAATGAAAATTCTATACTACTCTCTTCGGGTATATTATTCTGTATGTCCTCCCATGCGGCTATTTCACTATGTAAAAGTATAATGTTGTTTGATAAATAGTATTTAATTAGATCAAGAAAGCCATTTTTTACCTTAAAGTTACATTTATTTGGGTCAATACCTTCTATTAATAATCCTGTAATGGTTCTCAAACATTTTTCACACATTCCACAATTATAATCTTGAAATTGTGTGTAACATACTCTTAAAAATTGATAATATTGAGTATTGCCTCTTAATAAGTATTTAATCTTTTCATGTCGACTTAGATTACAATCGTAAATTAAGCTGCTGTCTGCCCATCTATAATCCATAAATTTAAACAAATCAGAACCATGTGGAACTTTTTCATTTTCATCCATAGAAGATGGCATTATCAGGGTTTTAATGGGTAATAAACTTGTTAAGCTGGTTAAGATTAGGCCATGGCTTACTGATAGCCACCAGTTTGTATCTTCGCCTTCTAGATATGTTTTGTTCAAAAGATTTTCATTCATCATCTCTCTTACATTCGTTTTAATGAAATAACATTTAATATCATCCATTTCTGCAAGTTGAGTCACTTTGTATTTCACTTTATCCCAAAACTTGGTTTTATTTAAAGGTATATCGGCTCCCCAGATAGAGATTAAACTGAGAGTTTCTTTTTTATGTTTTATGTAACTGGATAATGAATCTAGTCCTCCTGAATAGAGTAGACCGTAGCTTTCATTATTTAAGCTATTAATTTGATAATTTTCAATATGATATTCTGTTGAAAAAGAAAATTTAGGAAACCACGTCTTAAAAATTGATTCTATTTTGTTTAATGAATTAAAAAATTTTTTATCAATTGATTCGAGGTAAATATCTGCATCTGCGGCCCATGCAATTGTAATAACTGCTGCTAAAACGGGTATTGCTAGCATACTTTTATTGGTGTCGCTAACTTTTTCATTGTACTCTGCTAAAAATAATTAGAGTTAAAAAATTTGGTTAAATCACGGGAACAGTCAATTTCAGCAGAAAGTACATTGTTAATAGCTTTGATATTTAAAATTTTTATATACGATCTTTCATTAACCATCATGTTAACCTCAATATTGTTAACTCCCCTTTATTATATAACTTATATCTTTAAAATAATTTTCTAACTGATCTGGTTGAATTATCTCAAGTGTAAGAGTTTATACTATTATTCCCCTTTTTAGAAGTCTTAATCTCATCTTGTCATATTCAAAGTTATTCTAATATTACCCAGACTACAAGAATTTTTAATTAGAGATTGTAATCGTATATCATATAAATTAACCACTCAATATTTCCTGTTATATAACTGCACATTCCAGCTGTTATTGGGATAAATATCATCTTAAACTGAATTTAATAATAAATAAGAGTAATATCAAATTATTCTTTGTTTTAGAAGTTTAACTGTATACTTAAAACCCCTATATTTACGATAATAGTAAACTAGAGCTATCTGTTTTTTTATATTTTTCTGATAGTTATAATCAGAAAAATCAAATGTTTTATACCAATTAAAAAATTCTATATCGCTCTTTTCTGGAACATTATTTTGTATATCCTCCCAATATAATACTTCATCTTGTAAAAGTAATAAGTTATTTTCTAAATAAAATTTAATAAGGTCTAGAAACCCTTCTTTTACCTTAAAATTAGATTTATTCGGATCTATGCCTTCTAATAGCAACCCCGTAATGGTTCTCAAACATTTTTCACACATTCCACAATTATAATCTTGAAATTGTGCATAACATACCCTTAAAAATTGATAGTACTGAGTATTACCTTTCAATAAATATTTAATCTTTTCATGACGAGTTAAACCATAATCATAAATTAATTTATTGTCTGCCCAACTATAGTCAAATAATTTAAACATATCAGATCCATCAGGAAATAATATTTCTCCCTCTAAAGAAGATGCCATTATAAGATTTTTAATAGGCAATGTGACCGTCAAACTGGTTAATATTAAACCATGGCTCACTGACATCCACCAGTTCATATCTCCTTCATCTAAATATATTTCATTCAAAAGATTTTCATTCATGATCTCTCTAACATTAGTCTTTATGAAATAACTGTTCACAGCGTCCATTTCTGCAAGTTTATTAACAGCACATTCAACTTTATCCCAAAAACTTGTTTTGTCCAACGGTACATCAGCCCCCCAGATCGAAATCAGACTCGGTTTTTCCTCTTTATATTTGATGTAACTCGATAAAGAATCCAAGCCTCCAGAATAAAGTATACCATAACCTTCATTATTTAATTTATTAGTTTGATAATTTGCAATATGATATTCTGTTGAAAAAGAAAATTTAGGAAACCAGTTCATAAAAATTGATTTAATTTTATTTAATGATTCAAAGAAAGTTTTATCAATAGATTCAAGATATATATCTGCACCTGTAGCCCATGCAACGGTAATAACTGCTGCTAGTGGAGGTATTGTAAGAATACTCTCATTGATATCGCCAATTTGTTCATTGTATTCCACATTGAATAATTTTGAATAAAAAAATTTGCTTATATCTTCGGAATACTCCAGTTCAGCTGAAAGTTTGTTATTGATAGCAGTAATATTTGATATTTTTATATAAGATCCTTCGTAAGCCATTATAATAACTCCAATAATTTAATTAAAAAGTTATACAATTCTTAATTCTCTAAAATAACCTTCTAATTCATCCGTTGAATTATCCCAAGTGTATGATCTGATATTATTATTTCCATTTTCAGCTAATTTTATTCTCAAATTGTCATCATCTAAAAGTTTTATTAAATTTTCCCCAAGACTTTGAGGGTCTTTTATTGGAGATAATAATCCACTTTCCATATTAGTAATGTAATCCACAACACCCGTATTTTCTGTAGAAACAACTGCACACCCACATGCCATAGCTTCTGCAGGAGGTAAATGCCACCCTTCAGTCCAACTAGAGCATAAATATATGCTGATTTTATTGTAAATATTTCGGACTAAGTAGTCTTGTGGTGGGTTTTTAACATATTTTATCCACTTTGGTAAATTCTCCGGTGGTGAAGAAACGCCAAAAAGAATAACTTTCAAATCATCATGTTTAGATTTGGCAATTTTTAAAGCTTCAATTCCTTCAGCAGATCCTTTCCAAGAGACTGTAGAATACAACATTGATATAATTTTTTCTCTAGAACTAACATCATTAATAATACGATATTTATCATGGTCTATTCCATTAGGTATATGTTTCATCATAGATTCAGAAATACCTAATTCTAATCCTTTTTTGTATAACCATTCAGCTATTACAATTTTATGTAATGGATATTTCCAAGTATTATCAATCCGATCTTTAGGGCCGGACCATGTTTCATAATGTTGTATTAGATAAAATTTAATACCCTTTTGTTTGGGATAATTATTCACATATTCTGCAGTTTCCCATGAAGTAGCTATAACTACATCTGAATCAAGTATATTTTCTGATTTCGGTTCTGGAACATATAAAATTCTAACATTTTCATTAATAGTATGCCAATTTATCTTCTGAGGATAAAATAAATCTTTTACGTTTCTCAAATTGTCTGAAATCGTGTCTTTAACTTCTTTATGTTTAATAGTTCTAATTCTTCTTGAATGGGTTATAGAAACGTCATATCCTCTATTATCAAGTTTGTTAGCATATTCATAAACTACCCGGTAACCTCCAACAGGTACGTTTGGATAAGTAGGTAAAATAAAGTTTATTTTAAATTTAATCCCCCCTTATTACTTATATCATATATAATATTAATTTCTTATATATATTAATTTTCTTAGTCCGGTGCAAGAACCGATCTTATAAATACCTTATTATAATATCCTGTCATTGTTCTCTAAAATAATTTTCTAAGTATGTGTGCTATTTTGATTTATTTCCTTTTTTTCCTTAGTAATATAATTCATTATCATGGTTTAATTCAGAATTAAAGGTAATTTATGCGTTTAAATGGAATAAACATATATTTCAATTGTGAATTATTTGATTGTATTAATACAAGAAAAAGTTCGAATGATTCATAACCTCATAGTAATAGAACTAAATAGAGTAAAAATGTCTTTAATTCCATTAATGTGTCTATAAAACATGTAAGTTTATTATACAAATTTTTTATACATTAATTATCATCTAACTCAAAAAAGTAGGCCTCATAATATATTTATATTATGTTCAATAAGAATTTAATATGAAAAACTCAAATATTGATTCATCTTACAAAATAGTTATTATCAATGTTTTTGGTCTTAATCAAGGGGATAATGCAATTTTATATTCTGTTATTAATTCATTAAAAACAGTATTCCCCCAAGCGGAATATTCAGTTTTTGGAACATCTCCAAATGATATTAGAAGTTCTGTAAAAAATATTACTATATTTGACAATATAAGTTATATTAGTGATTTTAAATTATTACATTTACTGAATTTTTTAAGATTCATAAGGAATTTAATATGGATTTATTTTAACAATAATGGTATTAATCTATTTTTTTTATCTAAAAAAGAGACTAAAGAAGCTCTCCATGAGTACACTACTTCTGATGTTATAATTAGTTGTGGTGGAGGTTATTTGAACGATAATGGAGGTTATAGTTTTTTAGGATGTCTTTTAGATATATATTTGGGTGTATGTTTGCACAAACCAGTTATTTTATATGCACAGTCAATAGGTCCGTTTAAGAATAAATTTTTAATGAGTATTACCAAAAGGATTCTAAATAAAGTAAGTTTAATTATATTACGTGATGATATCTCAATGGATTATATTAAACAATTAAATGTTGTAAATACAAAAATTGTTGTAACTGCAGATGAAGCATTATTATTACCAGCAGTAAAAAAAGAAAGAGTAAATGAAATTTTAAATAAAGAAAAAATAAATAGAGAATTACCTTTTATTACCATATCTGTAAAACCTTGGGATTTTCCAAATTTATCTAATCCAGAAATTTATAAAAAAAATTATATCAATGCACTAGTAGAGTTTGTATCTCATATAATTAAACATTATGAATATAATATTCTTTTTTTCTCAATGCTATTAAAAAATTCAAACTCCAATGAATCTATTGCTTCTGAAAATAGTATAAATTTAAAAGAATCGCTGGTGAAGTTACTATTGAGCAATGATCTGCACACTGAAAATGATTTAGATTTAATTAATGAAATTACAACAAGAGTAAATTCTGATAGATTAATTGTTTTAAAGGGGGAATACAATCCCTGTGAGATCAAATCATTAATTAACATGTCAGACATGCTTATGACCACACGTATGCATCCGGCAATATTTGCTTTTGCTCAAGGTATTCCTGTTTTAGGGATAGCATATGAACCTAAAATGATTAATTTAATGGAACGTGTTGGACAAGAAAGATTTCTTTTTGAAATAGATAATATTAATGCAAATGATCTAATTAATAAATTTGAGATGTTAATAATGGAAAAAGAGAATATTCAAGAAAAAATTTCAACGAATGTTAATTCTTTGAAAAATTTGGCTTCAGAAAATAAATATATAGTAAAGAACTACTTGGAGGAATATTAAGATAAATATAATTAATATTTTTAGGATCTTAGATTTTTACATTTTTGGAAAGCTTTTGTAAGGCTGTTTTGGTGTTGTAGCCTGTTATTGTAATGAGTTATACTAATATAAATGGTATGGTTGTTGGCTATATACATCTCCCAGCTGATACAACTATTAAATATTAAACTGATTATGCTTTGATATTTGATTGCACTAACTAAAAGCTTTGTTTATATCTTTAGAATGAATTGCATCATTTTGTAGATCTGGTACTGTTGCAGGATATATACGTTTAGGTAATTCAATATCATAATATGAATATAATCCCTTTAATAGTATTGTGATAATATCTTCTATTTTTCGCTGATTTAATCATTAGAGATTAGATTATCTGTAAATATGTGAAATGATCTCTGATATTTCTTAATCGTTTCCTAATACCAATTCTTCATCTGTTTCAGCTTCTTCGATTAGTGGTGTTGGTTTAATTCCTTTCCCAGTGACTATATAGTAATTTTCTTGAATAGGTCGTTATGGTTTCATGTTTCAGATTGCGTATTTCACATACTTCTTGCTAAAGGGTCTCATTACAATCTTTTTAACTGTGGACTTTTACTCAAAAAAATCAGATATAGTGAAAAACATCACAGTTTTTGTTAAAAATTTTATATCAATGTGATATCCACCGATTTGTATAGATATACAATATAGGTGAGACAAATGATTAAAAAGATATTCATTTATACCTTTTTTATCGGTATATGTTTCTTCTCATTACAATCTACTAGTGCGGCTAACATAACTGTAAACCCTGGACAAAGTATTCAGAGCGCAGTTAACCATGCATCCAGTGGCGATACAATAATTGTCAATGATAACCATAACCAATCATATACTTATAATGAAAGTGTAATAATAAACAAAAAACTTAACATCATAGCTAATGGAAAAGTTTCAATCGATGCTAAAAATTCCAATTCTGCAGCTTTAACCGTATATTCCGGAGGATCTGGTACTAGTATTGAAAATTTTAAAGTGGCTAAAACTAACTATGCTATTGTAATATGCGATGCCCAAAATTGTTTAATTGAACATAATAGTATATCCGGAGTTTCTTTAGTTGGAATACAATTCTATGGAGATATAACTAACTCTAGGGTTTATTATAACAATATAACCGGTTTAAATGCAAAACAAGGAAATGGAATCAGTTTTGAAGATGGAACGGTTTCTGACAATACCATATATGGGAATACTATCAGGAATTTTTTAAATGGTATTTTATTCAATGATAAGAGTGTTAATAACATAATAGAAAAAAATAGGGTTTACTCAACCGATTATACTGGTGCTGGAATCTATACTACTGATAATTCAAATAATATGCAAATACTCAGTAATGAAGTTATAGGTGCTAGAGATGGTATTGCTGTCCAGAAGATGGGAAGTGGCATGGCATGTAATTATCTAATCTCAGGGAATGTTGTTAAAAATAATGTAAACGGATTTTGGATCCAGCTTACTGGAAGTAAAATTCTAAAAAATACAGCAACCTCAAATAAAGTAAGTGGATTAGATATTACCGGTAGTTACAATACAATTGAATATAACACAGCTACAGGTAATGATAACTGCGGAATTTCGTTAGGCAGATACAGTTCTGCAGATCATAATCTAGTTAGTCATAATGTACTATCATACAATATCGCCGGAATAAATAGTGCAAGCAGAGGTTCAACAATTTCTTATAATACTGTAACATTCAACAAGAATAATGGTATAATTTCTGTTGCAAATAATGTTACAATAGTGGGTAATATAATAAACAACACTGCACGTAGAATTATAGCTGAAGGCACAGATGTGACCTGTCAAAGCTAAATTTAAATATCCATCAATTTGACTAAAAATGAGTTAAAGGAGAATATATAATTTAATAACTTCTTAAACTTTTTAATTCTTTTTTTAAATATAAATCCATCTATTTTAGTACCAAGATATATCTAAAAAAGATATTGGAATCTTGATATATGATTATTTTTGTGATATTTCATGATTCTATTTACTGTATTGATTATGTTTATTGAGATTCTCAGTACTTTGTTTTTGATTTTTACAGAGTTTGTTGTTGATGGGACTAGCTTTAGTGTTGGTTTGGTTTTGGGTGAATAATTTATAATATTGTCCAACAATTTTATTCCATGAATATTCATGTTTAACCCGGTTAAATGCTTTATCTTTTAGTTCTAAATAGTTTTCAGGGTTATTTTCTACTTGGTTAATCCGTTTTTCTAGTTCATCTACGTTATTAAAATACATTGCTGAATCTTCACATACTTCTTTGTTGAATTGATTATCGTGGGTCATGATTATGTTCTTCATTACCATAGCTTCTAGTAGTGAAGGATTTGTTCCTCCAACCGAGTGTCCGTGTATATATCCGAAACAGTTTTGTCTTAACATATTTAATGATTCTTGATTGTATATTCCACCTGTAAAAACTATTTTTTTATCAGGGATTTGTATATGTAACATATCTTGGATTAGTTTCTGATACTCTGGTGAGCTGAAATTGCCAACAATGATCAAAGGTTTAGTTGAATTACTGTTTATATAACCTTCGATTATAGTATGAATATTATTTTCTGGTTCTAACCTTGCAACTAAAAGCCAGTAAGATGAATTTTCATTGATTCTATGTTTCAATATTTCGGGTAGTTTTCCATTATCCCATTTAACTTGTGGAATTTCATCTGCGCCATAGGCAATGAATGACGATTCCATATCATATTTTTTATCATAATAATTTTTTATCCCTTTTGAATCGGTTATTATTTTGTCTGACCAGAAAACGCCCATTTTTTCGTTTATTTTTAATAATAATTTTATATAAGATTTGAATTTGGACCGTTTCCATTCCAATCCATCGGGATTTAGGTATAATTTTTTTCTAAATAATTTTGGTATGAAGAAGAATAATGCGGCACTGTATCCTAACATATATATTTGGTCCGCCTTGAAACTTGCAACAAACAATGAATAAACATCATACAACACCTCATATACCATTCCCATTAATGGAGATTTAGGATGTTTTATTGGGAAGTAAAATAGATTAACTCCTTTATAATTATCTAAATAATCTTTTTCACCGGGATGTTCGCAACTTACCTGAACATTAAATCCTTTTTTTACTAAATTTTGGCTTAAAACCTCGGTAAAGCATTCAAATCCACCATAATTATTGGGAATTCCACGACTCCCAATTATTGCTATAGATCTGCCTTTTTGCTCTTTATTATCCATTTATTATTATCCCACCACTGAATGTATGTGAAACTGAAAGTCCACTCTTATTATACTCACTTTAATTTATATGTGTGTACAACTCCCTAATAAAATCTTCTATTTTTAAGTGATATAGGGTACAATAGAAACATTTAGAAAGTATTAGAATGCGATTAAAATAATGAAGTATATCAAGTAATATTTGAAAATTGTAGAAATACAACGGCAAAATAACTTTGAGAATTAATTTATAAATAGATCGTACTTATAGCTAGTTTAAATCTTCTTATATATAAATTAAACAGATATTGATTATAAATAAAATAAATTAACCAGACCCATTAAAATATTAAATCTCGTATCAATTATGGCTGAAAGATATTTTAAAAGTTATTTAATAATTTAATTTTAATTTAAAGTGTAATATTAAGTTTAAATACAATAAAATTTATTCAGTAACCCCGGATAGTATAATTACAACATATAAACAGAAATGTGTGACTTATTTCACAAATGATGTTTTCAAATTAAAAGGATTGTGAAATCCTAAATTAAATATTATGAGCCAAAATAGTGAATTATCCATTAAACATTTTTTTCTAAGGGAAAATTTTATCATAACATTAACTTTTTTTTATATTTTTTTTGTAATTCTTTTCGAATGGTTTCAATTATTTAGTTCTTAATTATAATCTTCTGAACTTATTTTTATTAATTAATTCGTCTTAAAACACGATAATATGTACTTTCCATTCTATAAATTTTTGAAGACAATATGATCTGTGTTTATTTCAAAATATTTTTTCCTTATTTTTATCTAAAAATATAAATGTTGTCGAGTACAATAGTGTATTAGGGTGCAATAGAATGTTTTACCCAATAGTTATTGGGAAAAATTCTTTATAATAATCTTTTAGAATTCATAATAATCATTTAAATTATAAATATTTTTTTTTATTTCAGTAATTTTTATTCGTTCATAAGTAAAATCAAAGAATTTTACGGAGAAAAAAAATTGTTGTCTGTTAAAAAATATGTGATCTTTCTTCTAATTTCAACTCTAATATTCAGTGTTACAGATGAATATGCATATGGTACATCAGTAAATGTTACAAGTCAAAGCAATTCATTTGAAAATATGATCATTACATTTGTGGATCCAGTTATACAAATTCAAACTTCTTTAGTTAATGATTTAAATACTGAACAAAACATTAACATTTACAACAATAAAACAAAAAATAGTGTGACAAATATCAATGGAAACATGACAACGACACCCAATGTTCAGTTGGCACAATCGAAATTTAGAGAGATACGAAATATTCCATACAATGCACATACAATGAATTGTGAGGTTAAATCAGAATTATTTGCTAATTATTTATATAAAAATGGTGGAAATAATATTGATTTAGTGATAATTGATCACAATTCTGGTAACTATTCTCATGAGTTTGTTGAATGGAATGGACATTATTATGACGCTTGCAACAATAATGAATTGAGTTATACTGTATCAGAAGGGAGTTATCTACAACAATTAAATCAGTTAGGTTTCAATGGTTTAATGATCACATCCCCATATCCGAATGGGGATTAAATTTAATTTTTCATAAGAACAAATTTTTAACAATTAGTTTGATCTAAAAAAAAGAGAATAAAAATAATTTAAATTAATTAAACTTATTAATATTACTATGACCTTGATTGATGAGTATTACCTACTTTTGTAATGTTATTGGTGTATATATTAACTGTCTAAGTTAAAAACCATATCAATTGGTTATAACTGCCCAGTATCTCCTGCTGTATTATTTGCAAATATAATGGCAATTATAATTAGTTTTCTGTTGTTTTGTATTCAGAGCTATCAAAAACTGTAGAGTTACCAATAAAACTAAAGTCGCGAATAAGTAATCACAAAAAATTGGTGCGATAATATATTTTAAGATAAAACGATGTTTATATATAATTTAGATTCTATTATTTTTTTATCATTTTTATAAACAAATTAGTATATCCATAATATAAAAAGCAAATTGTAATTAAAGAAAATAATTCTATAAAAAAAATTTATTTGTAACTAATTAAACTGCCATTCCCCATTAATAGTTGTATATCTTTATCTTCAAATGGTTTTACAATGTATCCAAATGGTTCGGTTACATTTGCTCTTTTTATAGTATTTTTATCATTATATCCAGTCAAATATATGACCGGAATATGATATAGTTTGTTTATCTTCCAAGCAGTGTCAATCCCATCTATATCTCCCTTCAAATTTATATCCATCAAAATAAGATCGGGATTTGTTTCTCGAGTTTTATTTAGTGCATCCGTTCCATTATCTGTAATATCAAGCACATTGTAACCCATATTTTCTAGGTGTATTTTTAAATCTATGGCGACAATGAAATCATCTTCTACAATTAATATTTTTGAATTAACCATTCTTTGTAACTCCTTTGGACATAATTCTCAATTATCAGAACACTTAATATTATCCTTTTTCATCCTATTGTCATCTTATTTCAATATATTATAAGATTAAATATTAAATTTATGATCATACTTTTTTAGCAAAATATATATGGGAGTCTGTAAAGACACCAATTTGAAATAAAAAAAATCAATTGGCAGAGCATGAAAGTACAAAATAATCAAATATTAAATAATTTACAATAACACATGCTAAGGATAGATTTAAAAACATTATATGCAATTTATGATTCTAATATTTCAATCGATCTTAGACTTGGAGAAATATGGGGGTTTATAATGTTAAAAATATGAAAGTTTAACCGAAGAAATTGAAAGATGCATTAAATACGAAGAGGAAAATATATTCTTTGCCTGTAAAACAAACAACCATAGATATAAATTCGAAAAACCTCTCAAACTAATTTTATATGTCATAAATGTGGCGAATCATTGGAATATCAAGACAACTCATCTATAATAGTGGAACTAGTGAATGAAAAGGCCAAGTATATATCTTTAGGTAAATCTAAGGTAATGAGATCTTTATAATAGTTATTTTATTTAATCTCTAAATTTGTCAATCATATCTCAATGTTGTATAAAAAAAACCTTTAGATGTAACATTCCAGATAATTTACACATATCTATAATATCAGATCATAAAAATTTGATAACTTCTTTTGAATAAAATAGGAAAATATTTGTTATTTTTATAAAACCCCCCATATTCACCTGTTAGATCATTGGAATAAATAATTAAAATGATGAAATGTTTTACGGTCTTACTAATTAATGTTTAAAGGTAATTTTGAATATTGAATATTCTTCTTTTAAAATATAGTATTAGCAAAATTTAATAGTAATAAATTAAGATATTATAATTTAATTTATGATAAATTAATGAATTATCAGAATATTATAATAAATTTATTTATTATAAAATTAGTGGGGAGGGGGCTAAGCATTTTATAGAAAAGGAAAATTTTTTTATAAATAGGAGTAACGGTCGATCTAATTTTACCAGGTTAATTTTATTTTTATGTTTAAGTTTATCGATAATTTTTATATTTACAGGAACAGCAAGTGCAGACACAATAAACAACCAAACAAGCAATAGTATTCAAGCTGCTATTGATAACGCCCAAAATGGCAGTACAATTGAACTCGCTGCAGGAACTTACAACGAATACGACATAACAGTAGATAAAAGTGTAACAATAGAAGGTCCAGAAGTTACAGATAAAAGCCCACCAACAGCTATAATTGATGCACAAGGACAGGGAAGAGTTTTCTATATCCCCTCTGGAGTTAACGTCACTCTTGAATATTTAACAATTCAAAATGGAGATGCAACTAATGAAGCTCAGACCGATGGCGGCGGTATCTCAAATGATGGCCAATTAAATTTACAAAACTGTACCGTTCAAGGTAATATTGCCTCAGGTGTAGGTGGTGGGGTCTCTAATGGCGGTATTATGACCATTGATGACTCTAATATTAATAACAATTTTGCATCAAGTGCTAATGGTGGTGGAATTGATAATTACGGATCAATGACTGTATCTAATTCCAATATTTATGGTAACACTGCTTATGGTTATGGTGGCGGAATCGAAAACGGTGCGGGTATACTGAATATAGATAATTCTTATATAAATGCCAACTATGCAACAGGAAGTGGTGGCGGAATTGATAATTACGGATCAGGTACTGTTATTATTGATGATTCAAGTATATACAACAACAATGCAGAGATTAACGGTGGCGGAATCGATAATAATCAAAATGGTTTTGTGACCATAGACGGTTCAAAAATATATGACAATAATGCAACCAACGATAATTATGGTGCGGGTGGAGGAATTTACGATCAGGCCAGTATGACTATAACAAATACCGATATAGATGGTAATATTGGAGGATATGGTGGGGGAATTTATGCTGCTGGCCCTATTAGTGTAGATAATTCCAATATAGACAATAATACAGCAATACATTTTGGTGGAGCAATATCTAATGACGAAGAATTTGGCAATTCTTTCAGCTTAACTAATTCCAATATATACGATAACAATGCACCATGTGGTGGTGGAATTGACAGTTATTGGGGTGCTATGAATGTGTATAATTCAAATATATACCTAAATATCGCATCTCTTAATGGCGGCGGTATTTATAATGAAAATTATGGTGTATTGAATATTACAGATTCCAATATATATGGTAATACTGTAATTAATGGGATTGGTAGTGATGTTTTTAATAACTATGAAAGTACATTAAATTTTAACAGAATTTCAGGCACAGGAACATTAATTGCATGTGAAGGTGGGGCAGTAGATGCCAACAACAATTGGTGGGGTTCAAACACCAGTCCTTCTGTAGAAGTTGCTGGTAATGTTGATGTCAGTACATGGTTAGTTTTGAATACTACAGCATCACCTACAGG
>PLTK01000003.1 GCA_003164415.1 Methanobacterium sp.
GAAGTTTAGCTAACTTTTCATCAATTATTTCAATTTCTATTGGAGTTTTAGGAATTTCTTCTTTAATAGCCTTAATTCGCTTCCTGATACATTTCAATCGTTCTCCTCGAGTTTCATCGAATAATTCAAGTATCAACTCGTGCAATTTCTTTAGATTTAATCGATTTTCATATGTTATCTTTAATTCTCTAGGAATTTTAAATTCCATTTTCGTACAAAAAAATCTCTTTAATGCAGAAATTTAGAGGAGTTTTATTTCAGGTAGATGGAACTTTATTTATTGCATTTATCGCTATTACCTCTATAAATAGAAAGAGAAACCAAATTATTCCAACAACCAATAAAATACGGATCCAGACTGCAGTTCTCCAGGTAAAAAATAACACAAATCCTAGGGCTAACATAGCAATTGGGACTGTAATTGCAGCCCCGTTCCAATCCTGTCGATTTTGAATATTGGATTCTAATGCAATAACTAAACCCAGAAAAAGAGTGAACATTACAATAATAATAGTATTATCGAAATCCCTGTTAATTTTTATGGAAAATGCGATAGCGACACCAATTAGAATAATGGCAAGACTAGTAAATAAATTCCTAATCACGTACGTCGGAAATCCAGGGGGTAATTTAAGACCGGAAAAAACCGAATCCCCATTTTTACTACCGATTAACCAGATGGCCAAAATAGCGATAATTACGAGAATTATTACCAATACGATAAGTGCATTATTTTGAACAAAATTTTCAGTTTTCTGGGTAACGCTCGTAGATTTTGGTTCTGGAAGTGTAATTGATGGGGATGACCTGGGAACCCGAATTTTGATAGGTTGATTACTCATTTCATAATTTTTATAGTAATTGAAAATATATTATAACTTTTTTTGATCGGTATAAAAAATGAATGGAATTGACCCGTTTTATATTTTGGTTATTAGTCATAATTTTTACAGTGTTTATTATTAGTGCACTACTTTTTAATCCTAAAAATTATACACAAAAAATTACTGAATCGGATCGAATTCTCTGGAGTTTAATAGTAACCATTTTTGTCACATTAATCTTTGGATTAATCATGAAACCGTACATTACCTATAATTACTGTGTGGTTCCTGGTTGGTTAGCATTTTTGGGATATAAACTTACATGTGAAGATGTTTCCCATTTTATTCTCTGGACTTTGGGATTTGTAGCATTTTTGTTGTTAATTTTGCTACTAGTTAATTCTAAATAATTTTAAATAGGACAAAAATTATGGATGGAGTTATCCACTTTTATTATTTGGAGTATTGTTATGGTCTTTGCGACCATTATTTTGATTTTCTGGCTGTTTCAACAATCTAATTTTAAACAACAAATTACGTATAAAGAGAGGTTATTTTGGAGTTTAGTGATTTCGGCCTTTGCAGTTTTTATCTTTGGAATTATAATGAAGCCATATATTACCTATAATTACTGTTCTGCATTTACCCCAGGAATAACTATAATTTCTTGTAAAGACGCAATTTGGTGGATTTTACTTATTTTATATTTAATCATCAATATTTTTTTACACTTATTATTACTGAATATGTATGAATTTTAATTTTAAAATTTTTATTAAAAGGGTCATGGAACAACCTGATAATTGTAAGTTATTTAGTTGTATTTCCAGGAGTACGGAATTATTAGAACATGAATATCCTATGGTTCGATGCCAATGTAAAAGGGAGATAAATAGAAATCATATCGAATACTATCGTACAATGATCAAGAAAGATCCAGAAAACGGAGGAAAAATTGCATTGGATAAAATAGGATTAACCTGGTGGTGTTGTAGAGATAGTATTATGAATGTTTCCATTCAGGCTAAGAGTAGAACCACTAATGCTAGTAATACATTATTACCTAAAGAAATTACAATAGATAGCGGAACTGTGATTATTAAAAATCAACAAAATCCATTTGAACCTGGTGAAACGGGAAAATTACCCAAACGTAGATATAAATTATCATCCAGATCTCTGGCAACCAAAGGAAATGCAGCGGAAATAGCGTTATTAGGCAGTAATGTGGAAAGTATCTATTCAGATTTTAACGGAGTTGCTGGATATTTGATTTTCACTCTTTGGACACAAAATAAATTTCCAAAAGTTTCCACTTCAGTAGCTCAAGAATTGGCATTGATTCGCTTTTTCAGTAAAGAGTGGAAATTGGAAGTCTCCGGAGATGACATTTCATATACGTATTTAGATTTCCATACGGAAAATATTCCGGTAAAAGATGAAAAAGGAAATATCATTCAAAGTAGTGAAAAAACTTTGGAAATAACCAAAAAAGTGGATGTAATCCGGGAACTATTGAGTTTGGATTTTGATAATTATATCTCCAGGGTTAGGGATAGTGCTAATTATATTCTGCGAATTACTATGGATCAAATGGTCAGAGTATTATTACTGCTTCCGGTAACGGGGAAAACACTGGTAATATTTCTCGATGAAGATGAGGTTGAAGTACAACTTTATTTCAGTAATTTTCCAATACAACGAATTGTCAGTAAATTCAAAGAACGAGATTTTACATGGATTGGTAAATTTTTCCGACTCCGAGTTGAATTTCCATTTTTTGAAAATATACAAATTAGTTTACTGAGATTTAGACATCGTCTTCCAACAATGACAAACTTGGCAGAAATGGCAGTGGAAATTTTACCTCAACTAACCGATCCGGAACAAATTAAAGAAATCAAGGAAGCTATAAAGCCTTATGTAGGTCTTAGAAAGAAAACTACTCAATAAATTTTTATATCTAAATGTAGATA
>PLTK01000241.1:0-27567 GCA_003164415.1 Methanobacterium sp.
GACTAGCACAATTTTATGAGAGAGCCGGAAGGATAACAACTGTGGGTACAGAGGATAAAACATCGTCTGTTACAGTAGTTGGAGCAGTATCACCACCTGGTGGAGATCTGTCAGAACCTGTTACACAAAACACTCTACGTATCTCCAAGGTTTTCTGGGCGTTAGATTCCTCACTTGCAGATAAACGTCATTTCCCTTCAATAGACTGGTTACAAAGTTATTCATTATATGTGGACAGTGTAGAAGATTGGTGGAAAACTAATACTGGTAGCGACTGGAGAGAAACAAGGGATAAAGCTATGGCTTTACTCCAGAAAGAATCCGAACTACAAGAAATTGTACAGCTTGTTGGTCCAGACGCACTTCCAGACAAAGAAAGAATCACCCTTGAAACCACTAGAATGATAAGAGAGGACTTCCTTCAGCAGAATGCATATCATGAAGTAGATACATACTGTGCACCTATAAAACAGTATGAAATGCTTAAAACCATAATTAGTTACCATGAAAATGCTGAAGCAGCACTCGATCGTGGAGCCGCATCCGCAGACATTATAAGCATACCTGTTAAGGATGATATAGGAAGGATGAAGTATCTACCGGAATCTGAATTTGATGTAAAGGTAAAGGAAATTCAGGCAGATATAGTTAAACAATGCAGTGAGGTATGAAGATGAAGATAGATATCAAAACAAGGGAATATACAACTGTTTCCGAAGTTTCCGGTCCTCTGATGATTGTTGAAGGTGTAGAGGGAGTGGCCTACAACGAAATCGTTGAGATCGAAACACCTGCTGGAGATAATAGAAGAGGTCAGGTTCTTGAGGTCAAAGGAGACCTTGCAGTTGTGCAAGTTTTCGAGGGTACAAGTGACCTTAACACATCAACAACTAAAGTCAGGTTTACAGGTCAAACAGCAAAACTTGGTGTTGCACCAGACATGTTGGGAAGAGTATTCAATGGTACTGGTATACCAATTGATGGCGGTCCTGAGATAATACCTGATAAAGAATTAGATATCAGTGGAAACCCAATGAACCCGTCTGCTAGGGAATTTCCAGCAGAATTCATTGAAACCGGTATATCCACAATTGATGGAATGAACACACTGGTACGTGGTCAGAAACTGCCTATATTTACTGGATCCGGACTTCCACATAACGAACTTGCAGCACAGATTGCAAGACAAGCAAAAGTTATAGGAGAAGAAACCGAGTTTGCAGTTGTATTTGCTGCTATGGGAATTACCCACGAAGAAGCAAATTACTTCATGAGAGATTTTGAAAGAACAGGTGCTCTTGAGAGAGTTACAGTATTCATGAACCTTGCAGATGATCCTGCTATTGAAAGGATTATTACACCTAAAATGGCACTTACAACGGCTGAATACTTTGCATTTGAACTGAACATGCATGTGCTGGTTATATTAACCGATCTTACCAACTATTGTGAGGCACTTCGTGAAATTTCAGCAGCAAGGGACGAAGTTCCTGGAAGAAGAGGTTACCCTGGTTACATGTACACTGATTTAGCTACTATGTACGAACGTGCCGGAAGAATTACCGGTAAAGAAGGTTCAATCACCCAGATGCCAATACTTGTAATGCCTCAAGATGATATTACACATCCAATTCCAGATCTTACCGGTTACATAACAGAGGGTCAGATTGTTTTAAGCAGAGATCTTAACAGAAAAGGTATATACCCACCAGTAGATGTTTTACCATCACTTTCAAGATTGATGAGTGGAGGAATTGGAGAAGGGCAGACTAGGGAAGATCATAGTGGTGTCTCAGATCAGCTTTATTCGGCATATGCTGAAGGACGAGATTTAAGGGATCTTATGGCTGTTGTAGGTGAAGAAGCACTTACGGAACGTGACAGAAAATTCCTTAATTTTGCGGATGCATTTGAGAAAAAATTCATTACACAGACAGGTGATGAAGATAGATCCATTCAAGAAACACTCGATTTAGGTTGGGAGTTATTAAGCCTCTTACCAGAAGCAGAACTAAAACGTGTTAGGGCAGAGCACATTCCAAAATATCACCCAGCATACAAATAACCCCCTTAAAATCTATTTAAATTTTTTATAAGTTTTTAAGGACGAGAGGGATAAAATGGCGCAGGAAATGATAGAAGGAATAAATCCAACAAGGATGGAACTCCTAAAACTGAAAGATAGGGAAAAACTTGCTGTAAAGGGCCACAGTCTCCTAAAGGAGAAACGTAACGCCCTTATTATGGAATTTTTCAACATATTAGAACGTGTGAAGGGCTCGAGGGAAGGTGTAGAAGCTACACTCCAAGAAGCATACAAAGATCTTAACGACGCACAGATGGTAATGGGTGACTTAGCAGTTCAAAAATCTGCAATGTCAGTTAAAGAATCTGTTAACGTTGAAATAGAATCTAGAAGTGTTATGGGTGTTGTTGTACCGTTGATCGAGTCAGAAATTGGCCAGAAAAATATGGTTCAAAGGGGATATGGATTTTTAGAAACATCTGTAAAGCTTGATGAAGCTGCTAGCAAGTTTGAAGAATCAATAAAACTCATTATCGAACTTGCAGAAATTGAGAAGACAATTATGCTTCTTGCAATTGAGATAGAGTCAACCAAAAGAAGGGTTAACGCATTAGAACATATCATCATTCCAAAACTCGAAAATACAGTTAAATACATCGAGATGCGGCTTGAAGAGATGGAAAGGGAAAACTTCGTAAGGTTGAAAATGATCAAAAAAACTATGGAGATGGAATAATTGACTATGAGGATAACCACAAGACTAGATACTGTTAGAAGAGATCTAGCAGAATCTAAAGCAAAAAAGCATCTTGATTTCCGAATAGGAACCATCTCAGGTAATCTAAAAGCCATCATTGCTGACGAAAACATGGAATTTAAATCTGGAGATATTAAACGGATTAAAATTAAAAAAATCCCAATACCAGCCAATCATCTAAGCTTTCTGAGTGGATATGGCTCAAACAGGTATGGTCATGCACTTACTGTTGATGAGGAAATACCATTACCTCTCAGCATGACACGCCAAGGGGACCATGCATTATTCGCAGCTGCAGAAACATGTGAAATAAAAAAAGATGATTTATTAGGTGTTTTAATACTCCTACCTGTCAATTTAACGTACTAAATCTTTTTTTTATTTTTTTTATTTTAACTGGATTGTTTCTTTTTACACTATTTTATATTGATTCTAAAATTATCTTATCTAAAAATATTAGATAATAAGAATATGATTTTTAAAAAAAATAATAGTAAATTTAATGATTTGAAAACTCTACTTGACTAATTACCAAACCTGTCTCTCATTGATCTATTTACTGGATCTTTCAAGTTATCAAACTGTACAATCAAATCATCAATCATATATCTAAGCTCTTTTAAATCTTCAATATTTGTTTTAGAACTGGAATCTAATTTTTTAAGTTCGTTTATGAGCTTATTTTTTGAATGGCCCCTAATCATGCCGGTTAACCCTGATTTCTGGTTTGTTGAATATTTTTTCCTTACAGCAGCCTTGTCCTTGAGAAAATTTGATTCAGCCCTACGTATATCTTTTAAAATGTTTTCTTTAAGTTTTAATAAAATAGATTCCCTCTCATTTAAATCGGCTAATAATCGTCGTGAATCTGCAATGGACGTCACTTCAATATTTATATCAATGATTTCAGTGAGTAATTTATGATAATCTTCATTAATCATTTAATTTCCCCTTATAACCGTAAAGAATACTAATGATTATGTATGTGGTGATATAAAAATTTATCCCCTTGTGATGTTAACAAGGACTTGGAGCATACCATCAATAATAACACATTTGGTCTTAACATCCTTATTTTCTTTTTCCATATCTTTGATCCTGAACAAAACATTGGTAAGTGATATTGTGTTAAATGAACCTTTTTTATTTTCGGGTTTAGATGAAATTAAAAGTATACTAACAATACCGTCTTCAATAGAAACGTTATAATTGATTGCATTGATGTATATCGCATCAGATATTCTAAGCATTAGTTTAATGTGCTTAATTGGGAGATTGCTCTTACTGATAACATCTTTAATCTTATCATTTTGTCTGCACTGCTCAATATTTATTTCCATATCTTCACCTTCCACAAATATTATAATTTAAATAGTATTCATAATATGGTTATAAAGTATCATAACTAAAACTAATATATCATTCAGTGCAAATATAAATTTACAATGACACCCGATTTTAACCGTGGAGATAGGCTCGTAAAAAAACAGATACTAAGTCTTAATAGACACTTACCACGAAAAAGAAAGTTCCTAGATGAACTTCTAAAAGAAGAAAAACCCCATGTAGTTGGTGGGGATGGTATAAAACACAGATTTAAAAAAGACGAGCTTAGTATAATAAAAGAAATTTTAGGCGAATCAGAATTACATTTATTGAAATTGCCAATATACATAGAAATGGATTCAAATGCATCGGGTTCAAGAATATCGGGCAGACTTGAAAATAAGGTTGTTTGTAAGGTACTTGATATGCAAGAATGTAGTAATGAAACATATCTATACAGGCAAGATATTAAGATGCTTCGAAAAGAACTCCCAACCACAACACAATACATATTTTTAGTGAGGTAACAAAAATGACTCCAGATCCATTAAATGAATTGTTTAAAGATGTAAAAGACGATGATAACCGTGCAAAAATTTTTGTATTGATTACCGGTGCAATGATAATCTCAACCATATTAATAGTGATTGGAACCATCATATTCATCCTAATAGCACTTCATATAATCTGAATAAATATTTGTAGAATAAGATAGAATCCTATGGATTCGTGGGTGTTAAATTTTTATAAACNNGTTGCTATAGGTTCTCCTTCTTCAATAATTACATTTTGAGCCGGGATATCGTTTACATATTTCATATTAAGATTACCTACTATAGATCTATTTTTTGAAAAAATAATCATTTTGGCTGCAAAATTTTTCGGTGCCGGTATTTCCATTAATTCTCCCTGACATGCCATTATATGGGCTTTTCCGATATTAACGCCCAAAGATGCTTCTGCTGCCTCAAAAGTACCTTGTAATCTAGGATTTACCTCTATTACATATACTTCCCCATTTTTTATTATCATGTCTACACCATTTGATCCAATTAATTTAAGATCACAGATTAGATCTGCTGCAATTTCTTCAATATGCGAATTGTTCAAATGGTTTTTAGGGCTGATTTGTTGGATATAAGGAACTGTATTGCCACAGTATCCATAACTTTCCCTTTGACCTAAACATTTATTTCCAATTAATTGCTCTGATGTATGAATTGTTAGGGCTTCATCTCCACTGGAGAGTACAGATGCACTTACATCAACCCCGTCAACAATCTCCTGTAAAATTGCTTCATGGATATCTGTATCTGGATCGATTCCATCAATGTTCTGGATACCAACACCCCCTGATCCTTCAAGGGGTTTGAGTAGAAATTTTTTAGATTCATTTGCATCTGCTATTTCAAGTGCATCTTCTAAATTATTTACCAGATAAGTCTCTGGAAGTTTGAAAACATCATTAAACCCTTTTTCCAATTGCTTATATAATTTATATTTATTTTCAATTTTAGTTATATCCCTGTTTCCAATTAATTTTCTTTTAGGAAGTTTTGATGGAGATAAACCCGAATTGTAAATTATATAATCTACATCATCCATCATCTCAGAAGCATTTTTCAGAATTACTTCAGGATCAAATTTTTTAGAAAAACTTCCACACGATGAATATGGTTTTTGGGACAGAACAGATTCAAAATTAGTTACACATTTTCTTAGATCAATACATCCGAAATAATCGGAAGAATAAACATTATAGCCAATATTTTTTAAAGAACATACAATAGGCCGTGTATTAGCACCTATAACCAGTATATTTTCCATGAAATTACCTTTAAACTTAAAATAGTCCCGAGCGGAGTCGAACCGCCGTCGCCGGTTCCAAAGACCAGCAGGATTACCACTACCCCACGGGACTAATATAGAATAGACTGTACTACAGTAATCAGTTTTTATGCCGTGCTTATATTTAAAGGTATCGAAATGGTTTAATTAACTTAAAAATTCATTTTCCTATCACATAAAGTATTAAATCTACATCCTCGGCATTTATTAGGATTGTTGGTGGGTTTAAATTCTATTTCACCTTCCAATAATTTATGCATACGATCTATAAGGCCAATAATATCTTTTTCTGCCTTCCCATCAAAGTAAGAAGCCCAATAGATGTTTTCAGTGCCTCTTTCACGAAGTGATGCAACAATTCTCCTTTTTTCAGGTAACATTTCATTGAAGGCCAGGCAGTACCCATAAACCTGGTTTATACTAGAGGAATATGCAACAGTTCCAGGTTTATCATCTATAATAATAAACTCATCGGGGGTCATCCATACTTCATCAATGAATCCCCTGATCCCATATTGTTTTGATATTACAGGAAGTTCTCTTGAAAGTATCTCTCCAGTTTTGGATGTTTCAAGCATCTCATCAAATGTAGCAGGTTCAGCATCCACTTTAAAATTTGATTCAAGTATTGCATGTTCTTTTGTACCCTGCAACATGGATTTAGTAGGTTTAACAGAGATTCCCTTGACATTTTCAAGATATATTCCATACTCACAGAATCCTTGTTTATTAAGCCAACTAATTGGGAAGTTGTTTTTATCTGCAATAATTTTTACCTGGCTGATGGTTGGATGTGGAGTTGATACCGATCTTTTTGTCATTAATCTTCCCCATCCTTTTTGCTACCTAAACGACTTTTTAAACTGGTCCAAATATCTTTATCTTTATTTAATTCCTCTTCAAGAACTTTGACTTTCTCTGTTTCAAGTTCATAGTTCTTTTTAAGATCTTTATGAATATCACTAACCTCTTCCAACTTCGACATGAGTTTTGCTTTATCACTTTCTAAAATTTTAACCCGCTCAGTTTCGAGTCGGAACTTCTTATTAGTTTTACTATTCTTACTAACTAGTTCCTTGTAAGATTTAGATAATTCATTATGTTTCCATTCTAACTCAGCAAGCTCTCTTTCATATGCCTCCAGATGACTGTTTGTAGGCCCTAAATTTTTGAGATAATCCTCTGCCATTGATATATCTTCGCCAATTAAATCTCCTATCTGCTTTTGAGGTATGATGAAAACTTCCTCGCTGCATTCAAATTTATCCGATCTTTTCAAAGGTACCAAGTATTGATTGTACTCGTATATCTTTTTTTTACCGCCTACAGTCTTTTTAGTCTTCTTTTTATAACATTTAACAGCTGATTTTATTACCTTTACCATTAACACTGCTCCAGTTGCAATTTACTTAAAAATTTATAATAATTATGATGTTTTAATAATAGAAATTACCGGCATCACTAATTCTAATGTAGAACAAATTTATATTGATTGACCCTTCTTTTATCCTTTTTGAAAATTTTCAAATATGATTTATTTATATGATGTTCAATTGATTGATTAATAAATTTATGTACTATTCTAAAGGACATAGTGTGAATTAAATATTTGTATACTAATCATGAGGACTACGGGCCAAAATATAAATTCAAAATCTGCTATAGAGCCTAATCTAGTCCATATATCCTCATCAATATATTTTTCTGCCTTATAAAGATAATAAAAACTATAAAAAAAGAATAAAATCAACGAAATTGTGATCGTTGGAATTATTTTTAGGATAACCGCCGTTATTAGAGGTACAAATGAAATTAAATTTAAAATATGCAACAATTTTATTGCTTTTTTTTTACCCAGTATAACTGGCAGTGTTTTCAATCCTTCCTTAGAATCATTTAATGAATCCTTTAAATCAAAAAAAATTGCATTTATCATCCCTTTCATATTTATAAAAATGAATACAATTATAAATGGAAGTGAGAGAGTTAAAGAAAACTGGAGCGGGACGAAAAGTGTTCCTCCCAACGACCAGGTTAACACGGTGTAGATATTTTTAAAAATTGGAATTTTTCTTGTTAGACCTTTAAGAATCGTCGCATATAAAAAACCACCTAAAGTGATTAATATTATAAACAATACGAGTTTGTAGTTTGAAAAGATAATGAGTAGAGCAACAAGCAATATAATGTAAAATATCATAATTAGAGGATAATATTTTTTTTTCCTTTGAAGGTGTTCGTACCTGTCAGAATTGGTTTCAATATCTTTATCTAGATCACTCATGTAATCATAACTATAAATTATTAATGGGATTAAATAGGATATGATAAGTAAAGGAAAATTAATATCCGATTTTGTAATAATTGATGTCGTTAATACAAGTGCTGGAGCCCCTAAAGCGGTTAAATACCCTCCATGAATAATTTCCTTTAAAATCAGATTAAAGTAACGATAATAACAATTTTTGAAATAAATATTTAAAACCATAAGTCCCCCCGAACCATGCCAATTATGAGTTATAATGAATAGAGTGTACAATGAAGAGCATTTTAATATTATAACTTATTTTCAGGCGTTAATATTGGTTATGTTTTTTATATAGCTATATATTTTTATAATAAAAATAACCATGTATATAATAAAAAGATTTATTTGTATATATGCAAACTAAATACAGTTTGGAGTAAAAAAAATATGAATATATTTTCATATATCTCGTTGATCGCCTTCTTTGTGTGTTTCTTTCTAGGTAATTTCATTTATCATAAGAACACCAAAAGTCAGCTGAACATCATGATAGCTGTGCTTAGTATAATGGTGGGGTTCTTGGCATTTGCAGAATTCCAGTACAGACAAACCGCAGACTTCCAGACAGCCTACTTATGGCTTAAAATCAGCGGATTATGGCCCATTGTACCTGCAATCCTTCTTCATATTTCCCTTATTTTCACTGGCAAAACTAATCTTTTAAAAAATAAATTAACCTATGTTTTAATCTACGCTCCGGCTGTTATCATTGCTATCCTAGCTGTGGATACTAATTGGTTATTAGAGGGTGTTATTAAGGAATACTGGGGTTGGACATATTTATACCCTAAAACTTCTTTACTGTTTTATATAATGTCTTTATGGACACTTCTATGTACTTTTTTTGCAGGGGGGATTTGTTTCTGGTATTATTTAAAAAGCAAAGATATCAAAAAGTTACAGACAAAATATTTAATTGCGGGCTTATATTTACCTCTTGTGATAAGCATGTTCAGCGATGTGATACTGCCTAACATGTCAATAAGGATACCTGAAACAACAATGATGATGTCTACAATTGGTATAGGAGTTATAAGTTATGGAGTATGGAAATATCGGTTCCCGGCATTGACAGCGGCGATTGCAGCCGATCAAATAGTCTCAACCATGTCAAATTTTTTAATTATGTTAGATCACAACAATACTATCGTGACTATCAATAATGCAACTACTGCTCTTTTAGGATACAGCAAGGAAGAACTAATTGGTAAACCATTGGAATACCTGTTCCAAGATCCAAACCTGGAAAAAAGTAGTAATTTACACAATAACGCATCAGATACAATTGTAAATTTTGAAACTTGTTTAAAATCTAAATCTGGCGATTTTATCCCTGTTTTACTATCTAAATCTGTTATTAAAGATGAAAGTGGTAATTTAATGGGAATAGTTTGTATTGGAAATAACATAGTAGAAATAACAGAGGCAAAAGACAAAATAAAAGCTTCTCTAAACGAAAAAGAGTTGTTACTTAGAGAACTTCATCATCGTGTTAAAAATAATCTTCAGATCATTTTAAGTTTGATTAATCTCCAGTCCAACGGCATCAAAGACCAGCAGGATCTGGAAATTTTCAGGGAAAGCCAGAGCAGGGTAAAATCCCTTGCAATAATTCATGAAAAACTTTACCAATCTGCAGATTTCGCAAGTATTAATTTCGGAGAATATATACAGAGTTTGGTAAGTTACCTACTATCATATTATTCAAAAACCGATATAATTGTAGATATAGATGTAGAAAAGGATATTGTTTTAAATATGGACACTGCTGTACCATGTGGACTTATTATTAATGAATTGGTAACCAACTCGATAAAATTTGCATTTCCCGGGCGAAAAACTGGTAAAATTTACATCCATCTGAATCATGACGATGGATCCCTCATTCTCATCATAGGGGATAATGGAATAGGTCTACCAGAAGGTACGGACTTTGAAAATTCTCAAAAATTGGGTTTACAATTAGTAAAAACATTAACAGACCAGTTAGAAGGGACAATTCAATATAATGGAGAAAATGGTGCAGAATTTGAGATTAAATTCAATGAACTCGTATATAAAAATAGATATTAAAATTTTGGCATAAAAATGGAATAAATTTAATCCAAACTTCCATCAAGATCATCCGCAATTTTATTCCATTTTTTTACTCTATCGTCTAAATTATCCTCTTTTGCAGGAATTTGTTTATCCAGAAGCTTCTCTAGATCTTTAAGGAAATCTGGATCCTCTCTAATTTTTAAGCATGTTGTTATTTCGGTAATTGCCTTTTGCACCACAAATTCAACAGCATATTTACAGTTCTGATTTGGTCTAAAAAGGTATTCATTTTGATTTTTTATTAAAATGGGAAATGCCTTGCAAACACCGGGCCTTTCATTATAAATATCGCACTTTTTGGTTTTTCTAATGAAGTGCTCGCATGGACGGTCTTCAGCAAATTTATAACCCTCTTCAAATGGTTTGATTTCTGCTATCATAACCCTATCAGAAGATTCATATTCTTCATATTCCTTTTTTGTTATATATATTGGTGAACAGTTTTCACAGCACCAGCCACACCTATTACAGTAATCTAAGCGTAATGCTGCAACAAGTGATCCTTCGGTGAATGCTATTGAAGAAAAATGGATAACTTCTTTCAGATCCTTTCGTTCTACCTCATCCAACTGGCCAGATTTTTTTAATATCTTTTTAACCCTTTTAGAAACCATCCTTTCAAATATAAATATTTCCGATGTAAGTTCGGGTTGGTCTTTGATTAATTCTTCGTACTGATTAAAAATAGTATCAATATATTCTCTTTTGTGCAGCTCTTCCAACAACATTTGTTCACCATAATTCCAATAAATATTTCATGTTATAGTAATTTTTTTTATCCGATATAAACAATTAGGAAAAAATGGATAATCACCAACTTAGTTGTTGTTTAATTAATTGATAAAAAATTTCTGAATATCTATTCATATCCACAATACTCAATAAAGTAGTCTTAAATGGATATTCATAAAATATTACTAACATGAAATCCATGTTTAACCAAAATTAATATTGCAGGTGAAAAATGATTCCTAATCTTAAAAAAATAAGCATTTCAACCATAATTCCCCTAATAATAATCTTAAGCCTTCTCTCGTTGGGTATTTACTTCCCATCATAACAATAGTAATATTCGGTGCTATTTTAGCATATTATGTGAGGTTTATTGCCAAAAAAATTCGTCCCTACGTTAAATATGATACACTCTCAGTGTTCTGGGGATGATCCTGTTTGCAATTCCTATTATTTTATTGTTATATTTCACATTCACACAATTTGTTAGCATTGCCGGCACATTCTTCGGTTCACTCCACCAAGCTGCAACAGGAAATTCTACTTTGAACATGTCGCAATTGAATAGTTCAATTCAAAATCTAGCACTTCCAGGTAACATTTCACTGAGTCTTACAGATACTATCAAAACAGAAATTACCCAGTTTATCTCCTATACAGCTAGTTCGGTAATTACTTTGATAAGTTCGATTCCCTTTACTCGCAGCCCAAGTTCTCATTTTAATATTCTCAGTTTTCTATTTTGCTAAAGATGGTGACAAAGTTGTTCAATATAAAGATGTAATTCCTGATAATGATAAAAAATTTTATATGGAAATATTCAACAGCGCCGATGATGTGTTTAAAGCATTATTGTGGGAAATGTTATTCCTGCAGTTATACTTGGAATACTCTCAGGATTTCTATATTTCTTCCCCGGATATCCTTATGTAATATTATTGGCCATAATAAGTGGAGTAGCTATGTTCATACCCATAATTGGTCCTTGGATCGTTTATGGTGCAATTGGAATTTTTAGTATACTTATTGGAAATACATTCCAAGGAGTTATGGTTATTATATTTGGATGGTTAATTGAAACATCAACTGATTTTTATATCAGACCCCGTATTTCTGTACAGTACTCCGAAGTCCATCCGTTAGTATTCCTATTAGGATTCATTTATGGTGCAATTACAATGGGAATACCTGGATTGTTTATAGGTCCGCTGATCATTGGAATTACATATGCTGCCTATAAAATATATCGAAAGGAAAAAAATGGGACAACAATAACAGTAGATGTTTACTGAATGGTTTAAAAATAAAATAAGAATATTTTAAGATATAATATTCTAACATTTTTTAAAAAAAATAAAAAAAGTTGTTTACATTAGATTTTGTTCCCTTTTACTGAACAGTATGGCAGCCAATATAACGGTGAATAATGCAAAACCAACTACCACGATAGTACTCAAATACAGTGGAAGGGCACCTTGACCGATTATTACCTGTCTAAGAGCATCTACACCATATGTCAGTGGATCTAAATACACAACAGCTTGTAGGAACGATGGAAGTCCAGTTACTGGGAACAGAGCTCCACTCAAAAGAAACATTGGCAGTACAATGAAACTCATTATGAGGTTGAAACCTTCCATACTATCTGTGAAGGTTGCAATTAAAAGTCCAACACCTGCAAGTCCAACTGAAATAGGTATCATTAGAAGGAACGATACAACAAAAATTACTGGAGTCATCTGTACACCAACAACAAATGATAGTAAAAGTAAGATGACACCCTGAATTATCGAAGCAGTACCTATACCCAATGCTTTACCAAAAACTATTGATGGACGACTTACAGGAGCAACCATAATCTCCTTAAGAAAACCATACTGTCTATCCATAATAACTGAAACACCCGAAAATATGGATGTAAAAAGTATAGTCTGACCTATTATGCCTGGAAATATGAAGGCTTTATAACTCCCTGTTATACCTGTCCCAAATCTGATAGCAGACCCTAGACCTGTACCAAAAATTAAAAGCCACAGTAGTGGAGTTACAACGGACGATAAAATACGGGAACGATACCTTACATATCTTTTAGCCTCCCTAAACCATATTGTATAAATTCCTTCCCATTCTGACATTATTATGCCCCCTCAACAATACGTTTTCCAGTATAATTTATGAAAACATCCTCTAGGTTGGGGTGATCGAGTTCAATAGATTTTACCATGATTTCATTTTTGTTTGCAAAATTAACTAATGTAGCAACTAAGTTTTCTCCACCTTCCACCATCATCTTGATGTTAGAATCAACAACCATGATGTTCTTTATGAAATCGAGTTTTTTAACCTCATTCAAGAATTTTTCCTGATCATCAACTTTCATTGTTATAATATCAGCCTTTAATTCATGTTTAAGGTTTTTTGGAGAATCAGATTTGATAATATGTCCCTTGTTTATAATTGCTATCTCATCGCATAATTTGTCTGCTTCATCCATATAATGAGTCGACATTAGAACAGTTATATCCTCTTGTTGATTTAATTTCTGTATATATTCCCATATACTCTCCCTTGTCTGAGGGTCTAATCCTAATGTCGGTTCATCAAGGAAAAGGACCTTAGGATGGTGAATTAAACCTCGCCCAATCTCTAATCTACGTTTCATACCCCCAGAATAAGTCTTTGTGAACTCATCTGCTTTTTCCCCCAGTGCAATAAGATCCAAAACTTCTTCTATTCTTTGCTTTCTTAAATCGCTGGGAACACCATATAATGCCGCATGCATTTCTAAATGCTCACGACCGGTTAAAATATCATCCAAAGCTCTCGACTGAAAAACAACTCCAATCGATTTTCTTACTTCTTTAGAATCCTTCATAACATCATAACCATTAACTGTGGCACTCCCAGAAGTTGGATGAAGAATAGTACACAACATAGAAATCAAGGTAGTCTTACCCGCACCGTTAGGACCTAAAATACCATAAACGCTGTTTCTTGGAACTTTAAGGTTAATTGAATCGACTGCAGTAAAATCTCCATATTTTTTGCTTATATCATGAGTTTCAATTATATAGTCCATAATGGCACCTTCAAATTAAGTTTTTTACATTTAACATTCATTTTTTTTGATTAAACGAGCATAAATTATTTTTGATTTGGAACTAATATATAGTACATACAATTGCTTAAACAAATCAACAATTAAATTATATTAATTGGAATTTAAGAGATTGAAATACCTCCAAAATTTAAAACCCACATATCTGAATTTACATAATAAAGAAAGGTGATAAATTTGATATTTGAAATTGTGAAATCTGCAGGAATCGCTCATAAATCATATTTTATAGGTTCAAACGGAACTGCCGCTGTTATAGACCCTCGAAGAGATTGTGATATCTACATAGAAATCGCAGAACAAAATAACATGGAAATAAATTACATATTTGAAACTCACCGAAATGAAGATTACACCGTAGGATCTCTCGAGCTTAAAGAGATAGTCGGAGCCGATATATTCCATGGTAACGGTATTAAATTTGCATATGGCAATTATGTAAGTCAAGGAGACAAATTTCAGGTTGGATCTCTAGTTTTAGAGATAATAGAAACACCAGGACACACAGATGAAAGTATATCCATTATTGTTAAAGATAAGAATGTTTCAGACGATGTTTACATGATATTCACAGGGGACAGTCTTTTTGCTGGAGAGATTGGAAGATGTGATCTGTATGGTGAATCAAAAAAGAGAGTAAATGCCGAAAAAATGTATCAAAGTGTATTTAAAAAGATATTATCCCTTGGAGATAACGTTATTGTATGCCCGGCACATGGTTCTGGATCAATATGTGGTGCAGAAATACGTGAACAGGAGCTTACAACAGTAGGGTATGAGAAAAAAACTAACACCCTACTACAAAAAGATAAACACGAATTCATTGAAGCTAAAATTAAGGAAAAACTTTACACCCCACCATACTTTAAAAAAATGGAGAAAAACAACCTAGAAGGTCCAGNNTCTCATATGCAAACTTCCTTACTTGAAACCCTTAAGAATGCATGAAGTTAAAGAGTTAATGGCTAAGGATGCCCAAGTCATAGACGTTAGGGATCCCACGGCCTTTGCAGGTGGCCATATACCAAAAACACTTAATATTTGGAAAGATGGTCTTCCTGCCTATGCGGGTTGGTTTTTAAATTACGAAGAACCCATCATTATCATTGACGATAACAATAATAATATTGATGAACTCAGAAGGCACATGGTGAGGTTAGGTTACGATAATGTCTATGGATATCTATCAGGAGGTTTCTCTGTATGGTTTAAATGTTCTGGTGATTTTGAAACAGTAAAAACATGGTCCGTGCATGATTTACTACCCAATATGGGCAAAGATTCTCTTTTTTTATTGGATGTTAGAAAGGAAGATGATTGGATAAAGGAGCATATTGAAGGATCCCACAATATATACATCGGATTATTGGAAGATGAACTTGAAAAAGTGCCTAAAGATAAACATATAGTTGTTTCTTGTGATACAGGATATAAAGCGAGTATAGGAGCGTCTATTCTAAAAAAGAACGGTTATAAAAATGTAACCAACATTCTTGGAAGTATGATGTCGTGGAAAAAAGCAGGTTATCCCATTATAAAGGGTTAATTTAATGTAATGCTTACCAAATATTAGTCATAGGATTTAGCAATATTTTTTTAATATAATTAGAGGTGATAAAAAGATGGTCGGATTTAGGATAAGAGAAGTTCCTATGTTAATAGGCTCAATATTAATTCCATTGCTGGTTGGTTATGTAGGGGCAATAGTAACGCTGTCACAGATCTCAACATGGTATTCAACATTGGCTAAACCATGGTGGTCGCCACCAAATTGGTTATTTGGCCCAATATGGACTACTTTATATGTATTAATGGGAATTGCATTGTTCCTTGTTTGGCGTGAAGGAATTCATAGAAGAGATGTGAGATTTGCAATTTTAATATTTGCTGTACAACTAGTTCTTAGCTTGTTATGGTCTGTTGTTTTCTTTAGTTTCCATGCATTATTCGGCTCTTTTATCGTAGTAATGTTTCTGTGGTTAGCCATACTTGCAAACATAATAGCATTTTTAATCATATCAAAATGGGCAGGATTCCTTTTGGTACCGTATATTATATGGGTGAGTATTGCTAGTTATTTAAACTACAGCGTTTACCTTCTAAACCATTAAAAGTTTAATTAAGTCCCTATTTTATTTTTTTTGATATTAGCATCCATATTAAAACCAAGTTTTATTCCATCTAATACTTGTTATTAAAAATTTTAAATCACCCATCTACATATAATACGCCCATAATAGACGCAATTTGTATTTATAATAGTAATAAAAAGTTATTTAACGGATCAAAATATCTGTACTCATCAAGAATTTGTACAAACATATTACACAGAGGTATTTAACCGTTTTTTAACATTTTCACCTTTTAATTCTCTGAGTGCATCTGTTGCTATCCATCTAGCGCACTTTGAATCACTTGTATAAATTTTCTCGGCAATTATGATTGCTTTTTTATTTAGTTCTATATTTCTCTTCCCAATCTGTCTTAATGCCCAGTTTACTGCTTTTTTAACATAATTACGGTTATCAATGGATTCATTTATTATGATGGGAAAATATTGTTCAAATTTAACATCTGGGGCATTTTTATCGTGAACTGCTAAAACAGCAATTAAAGTAAAAGCTGCTCTTTTAACAAATTCTTCTTCACGAGTACTCCACTCAAAAATTTTTTCTTCTACATATGAGATTTTACTAAAAAGGTTCATGCAACACTGGTCGCAAATTTCCCAGTTATCAAATTCTGATACCCATTTATCCATTTGTTCTTCAGTAACTAATTCAAATTCTTCGATCATACAGGCCAATATTTTAGTTTCTCTGTAATCTGCTTTCCACAGTTTCCCTGCAAGTAAATGATTTTTACCTGCTTTCTTCGCTATCTTTCTTAATTCGGGAATTCTAACTCCATAACTCCTTTGAGTTTTTATACCGAATCTTGCCATACCACCTATATTTTCAGTATCTGATAATTCGACAAGTTCTTTTACAATATCATCAAATTCCATTTAATATCTCTCCGGTCTTAAAGGATCTTCAAATATTTTTTTAGGGGATATATCATCCAAGGAAGTTAAAAAGGCATAAATCAAATAAAAATCCATATCCTATTAGTTTTATTCGTCTTTCAGCAAATTTTATTAATTAAAAATATTTAGATTCCCTAGGAGATCTAGATATTTATTTCTGTTCTATTGGTTGTCTGATAACTGTTTTTAGTAATTCTGGACGTGTTCTTCGAACATCGCTGATGTATATTTCATGGTGCTTACCGCGTATTTTATATCCACTTTTGTCGATGAACTCGTGTAATTTTTCAACTGTAGGTACCTCAGCAGCCCCATATGGTCCAATATGCATTATCTGGACCGATAATCTTTCACTAAACTTTTCAAATCTGACTTTTGATAGTGAAACTGGGTTTTTTTTATCTTCCACATCTTCTATTGCATTTTTTATTAGATTTTCTGTGATGAATTCTGGTTGCATTATCATGGCAGTCCAATTCCATGACCCCTTATCTTCGATATTGAAGTCGCGCATATCATCAACCCACCATAGGCCTTCGAGTGGCATTACAACATAATCCTGATTATTTTCTTTTTTTGACAAAAATTTGGTTTTGAACGATACAGGAAATAAAGCTTCCATTGCATTGTGATACTCTTTTGACGTGTTTGGATCACCCTTTCCATCAATCATCAAAAAGTTCATCCTTGGTATATCAACTACTGACACTTTTTTATCTGAAGGGTAGTATATATTCTTATTTTCCTTTTTAAAATCTAATTTTACCATTTCAACACCTCTTAATCCTAGTTGTAACTATAGTTTTTATCATCTTTAATAATTCTCCAAGTGGTGTTGGTTTTAATGATTGATCAACAATTCTTTAATATTTTTCAAAAATTCAAAAACTATATAAAGTATATCATACATTAAATGAGTGAATAGTCATTCAAAATAATTGTGGTTGAATATTGTAAATACGGGGTAAATTCGATGCCAAAAAAAGAACTTGTCATATATCATTCGGCAACAGGAAATACAGAAAAAATAGCGAAAGAAATTGCATCACAAATTGACTGCGATTTGTTAAAAATTAATAAAAATGACAATCCTACTCAAGGCAGAGTATCAATTGTAGTTAAAATTGTTAAACAGATAATACAACGTAATCAATTTAAAACAGACCTAAATAATATTGATCTATCATCATACAATCGTATTTATATTGGATCCCCGTGCTGGTTTTATACGTATACACCGCCTATAGAACAATTCTTAAAAACAACAGATTATCATAATAATGAGGTAGTATTCTTTTTAACACATGGTGGTGGACCAAGAAAAACCATTGAAAAGTTTAAGGCGAGTATGATCGATGGTAAATATATCGGTTATATGGACTTTGAAAATGTGAACAAAATGAGAGAAGAAGACATCAAAAAAGAAGTGAATAATCAATTAATTCATTTCAAACAGTGAATTAGGATATAATAAACTTGCATTTAATCAATGAATTGATATTATTTGAAATGCTTACTAAATTCACAGGGGGTAAAAAATATGCAGATGAGAAAAACTAATAATGGTGACGAACTTTCAGCACTGGGATTCGGTGCCATGAGATTACCAACCAAGAATGGTATGATCAATAAAGAAGAAGCTAAAAAACAGATATACTATGCAATTGATCATGGGGTGAATTTTATAGATACAGCATTTCCTTATCATGCAGGTTCCAGTGAATCATTTCTTGGAGAAATACTCCAAGGAAAATACAGGGAGAAAGTAAAAATATGTACAAAACTACCCTCGTGGTTTGTTAACAGTTATGAGGACATGGAAAAGTATCTGCAAATACAACTAGAAAAACTCAAAACTGATTGTATTGATTATTATCTCATACATTCTTTAGGTGAAGGAGGATTTGAAAAACTGGAAAAATTAGGTGTAATTAAATTTTTAGAAACCGCTAAAAAACAGGGAAAAATTAAAAATATAGGTTTTTCATTCCATGATAATAAAGATGCATTTAAGAAAATAATAGATGCCTATGATTGGGATGTTTGTTTAATCCAATATAATTTCTTAGATGAAACAAATCAAGCAGGAACAGAAGGATTGGAATACGCTGCAGCCAAAGGAATAACTGTAATCGTAATGGAACCTTTAAAAGGCGGAATACTCGCTGGTGAAGTGCCGGAAAAAGCTCAGGAAATTTGGAATAAATCGAACATCCCCAGGACACCCGCTGAATGGGCTTTAAAATGGGTTTTAAACCATCCGGAAGTTACATGCGTTATTTCAGGAATGGGAGAAATAGAGCAAGTTAAAGAGAATATTAGAGTAGCTAACGAAACAGCAGCAAATTCAATCCTCGCTGATGAGATGAAACTTTATCAAGAGGTAAAAGAAGTTTATAATGAACTTATGGTTGTGGACTGTACTGGATGTGGTTATTGTGTGCCTTGTCCAGTTGGAGTGGATATACCACAGTGTTTTGAGTTGTACAACCAAAAATACATGTTCAAAGGTTCTAATGCAACATTACTATATTTAGGTAATTTAGGAGGTATAACCAGCAATAAACCGGCTCACGCGGGATTATGCAACGGCTGTGGAAGGTGTGCTAGGGCTTGCCCACAAAAATTGGATATACCAATAATCCTAAAGGATGTTTCAAAACAAATGGAAGGAAGAGGATTCAATTATAAAGTTAAACTAGGAAAATCAGTTATTTTTCCAATCTTTAATGGAGTTTTAGCATTAAACACTAGAATATCTAGGTTAAGAAACTAAATTACGGCCATAGCATTTACACTTGGATCTAATATTGATGGGAACAAACACCAAAGAATTATTGAGACAGTTTTAAAATACTTATATTGAGCGGTATTGACAGTACCACTTCCATATATCTAAGAACGCGTATTGCAAGGATATCCTAATTTATATTTTAAAAATAAAACATTTATCGTATCAATAAGCCCCAAATATCTTTAAAACAAAAAAAATAACTTGGCCAGATACTTCAACCGCAGAAATTTATTACAAATATTTAAAAAAAACTTGGATGGATGCATCTAATGCTCACTTGATAATCCAGATAAAATCTAGATTCTTTATAAAAAAAAGAAATATTAAGAATATCCCTCCTAATAAGTATGGAATATTAGTCGATAGAAATTTTATATCGGTCCTTAAAAAGCTTTGGGAGTTCAATTGTCAATATACAATCTTTAAAAGTAGATTTTATGGCTTTTTCATTGATTTTTTTGGAAAGTGCTACTCTTCGTACGATTTTCCCATAATTTCTTTCTCGTTTTATGTAACTGCCAGGATCTCCTTTTCCAGGGAACACAGCCATAATCTCAATGGCTTTTTCTATTAAGTGCACAGATATGTCTTCTCTTTCCACTCCCGGAAGATCAACCCTAACAATTATTTTTGAATCATTCTCTAACACATCGATGAGTGGTGTTTGACATTCAGTTTTGTAATCAGAGATCTTTTCCCCTAATTTACTTTCTTTATCCCTTATATTGGCAATTAATTCGCTTAATATATTTTCAGCAGATAATTTTGTCCTTTTGGTACCTAGTATAAATTCTTCTTTAGTCTCTTTATCTTTGTTTGAAATCTGATCATCTTTATATTGATTATTACCTTCTAAATTTTCATTTATTCCCTCCTTCTTACCCTTTATATTACAAACTACTTCGCCGTTATCATCTAATGATTTATTCTTAAATTCGATCATATTCTTTTCCATTTTCCATCCTCCAACTCTCTCTTTTTTTTATTCTACCCAATTTTGTATTAATCGATAATGAAGTTAATACATGATTACTAATATTTAATATATTATTACTTATAATATTTTTTATTGTAGATCAAAAAGTAGTTACAAACATATTATATAGAAATTGAAGCCCGTTCAAATCTATGGAATGGGGTAAAAAATGGAAATAAATATAACAACAAAGGGATAATCATTTAACATCATATATTAAGTGATAAAAAATGCGATATATAACATCTAAAAAAAGATTAATTTTGTTAATAATATTAGCAGTTTTAATTGCGGGAGTTGCTTATTTTGTATACTACGTATCAGATTATTCACATGCAGATAGTAATGCACTAGCTGCCTTATCTTCAACAGGATCTTATAATGTTGTTGATAACTCCAATTCTATAACATTTACACCTACTGTGAATAAAAGTTCAATTGGAATAATATTTTACCCTGGAGCTTTGGTTCAACCCGAAGCATATTCCGTTATTGCATCTAAGCTGGCTATGAATGGTTATACTATAATAATAGTCAAAATGCCATTTAATTTGGCAGTTTTTGGGACTAACAAAGCAGATGATGTTATAGCCAAACATCCTGAAATATCTACTTGGGTTATAGGTGGGCATTCATTAGGTGGGGTTTTTGCATCAGATTATGCTGTAAACCATCAGGATAAAATTAAGGGTGTAATATATCTTGCAGCATATCCAGATACAAATGCTTCAAATGCTACCTTTAAAGGATTGTTTATCAGAGGTTCTCTGGATGGGCTTGCAACAAGTACTCAAATATCAGACAATATCAATAAATTCCCGGTAAATACAACATTTATAACCATACCCGGTGGAAATCATGCAAACTTTGGAAATTACGGAGCTCAGAAAGGAGATAATAATAGTACTATTACTATACAAGAACAACAGAATTTGACTGTGAATTATATACTTACATTTCTTAAAAATCTCAATAAATAGTTTATAGTTATAATTTTAACTGCTTTTTTTTATTACGAATTTTGTAAATTAATTGATTTTATGAATTCTTATAATATAATTGCAGAGTGAGTTATCTTCAATAACATGGTTTTTACTTTCTATAGAGTGGAAAAACATATAATTCTCTTTAAACAAAATATAGACTAATAAAATTAATGGGGGTTATAAATTTGGATAGAGATCAATACTTGTTACCGGGAATAATAATATTAGTTGTTATTGTTGTATTGGTGATAGCACTGTCATTCTCGGGAAATAATAATTTTAACATGGGAACAGTATCATTCGAATATCCCAACACATGGTCACAGGAAAATGTGGTTGGTAATTTCACTAATGATACAATATATTCACAAGTAACTTTAACAACAAACTATGCTGGTTCAAATGGAACAAGTCAACCGGCTTATATCCTGATTCAAATGCAACAAAAATCTAAGGGTACACTCAATCTTCCAAGTACCAATACCATAGTTACCAATACATCAAACTCTTCTGTTGCATCTACATCAGTTAACAACATCACTGCAACACAGATAGGAAGTTTTGGTACCAATATAGCAACAAAATATACAGTTATAGATAAAAACAACTTCTATTACATAGTATCTTATATTGCACCAATATCCAATTTCAATCAAACAGAGAGCTCATACAACAACATTTTAACTTCATTAAAACTCAGTTAACATTATATTCCCTTCTTTTTTTAAATCCATATGAATTATAAAATGCCATACTTAGTTAGATTATAAAGTTTTTATTAGTCATAAACAGAGTTATTACATAAACACCCAAACCATTGTTTAAAAAATTCTCACAATCACAATAATACATATCTGTTCTCTATACTAACATACTATAAATGAATGTAACCGTTTTAGAAGAAAGGTAAACATGGACTTAATAACAAGTATTTTAGCTGTTTTCGGAGCCAGTATATTAGAGTTGTGGTTAGGAATTCCTCTAGGCTTTTTTCTAAATTTAAACCCTGTGTTAATAGTCATCATATCATCAGCAGGTTCAATTTTATCTGTTTATCTAGTTATAATGCTCGGAGAGGGTATTAGAAAATGGTTTATAAAATGGCGTTATGGAGACCAGTCGATTAAAAAAGGTAGAATTCACGATATTTGGGATAAATATGGCATAATAGGTTTGGGATTATTATCACCACTACTTTTTGGAGCACCCCTTGGGGCAGCACTGGGTATTGGAATTGGAGCGTCTAGATATAGATTATTATTCTGGATGTCGATTGGAATAGTTATTTGGAGCATTTTTTTAACATCAGCAGGATTTTTTGGTTTAATGGGTATTAAATCAGTTGTTAAATGAATTAAACTCCACTAATAATTGTTTTTTAACAGATTAGTGATTAATAAATTGGATCTGAAATCATGATAATGTAAATATAAAATAGTTGACGTTAATTAATCTTTAAGGATATAAACCTTTAATACTCAGTTTCCCAATCCTCAATGAATTAATATGATTTGATCGAAACATTTAATAGTATAATAAGCAAACTTTCTTTAAAGAGATAAAAGTTTATGAATTAATTTATGTATTGATTTTAAAATAAATTAACATAGCACAATTAACGTGATATAACGGTGTTTTAGAAGGTGTTGTAATTGGAGAAGATAAAAGTAGCGATAATCGGTATTGGTAATTGTGCAAGCTCACTAATACAAGGAATCCATTATTATAAAGATAAAAATCCAGAGGAAGCCNNATGCATTGGGATATAGGAGGCTATACTCCTTCTGACATAGATATTGTAGCAGCCATTGATATTGACAGTAGAAAAGTAGGTAAGGATGTTAGCGATGCCATATTTGCAAAACCTAACTGTACCCAAGTATTCTGTAGTAATATACCAAAAATGGGTGTTGAAGTAGTAATGGGCCAAGTATTAGATGGTGTTGCACCACACATGGCGGATCACAAGGATGATTATACATTTATAGTATCAAATAAAGAAGAAAATGATCACGACAATTTGGTAAAAATATTAAAGGAAAGTGAAGCTGAAGTCTTATTAAACTACCTTCCAGTTGGTTCCGAGGATGCGGCTAAGTTTTATGCCCAGTGTGCATTAGATGCAGGTGTTGCATTTATTAACAACATGCCTGTATTCATTGTAAGCAGCCCCGAATGGGCTACCAAATTTGAAGAAAAAGGAATTCCTATAGTTGGAGATGATATTAAAGCACAAATAGGTGCTACAATCACCCATAGAACTCTTGCAAATTTATTCCGTGAAAGGGGAGTTAAACTAGAACGAACCTATCAATTGAATACTGGCGGTAACACAGACTTCTTAAATATGCTAAACCGCAGCAGACTCGACTCAAAAAAAGAGTCTAAAACGGAAGCAGTGCAATCAGTACTTGCTGAAAGGTTAGATGATGAAAATATCCACATTGGTCCCAGCGACTATGTGACATGGCAGCAAGACAACAAGATATGTTTCCTTAGAATGGAAGGAAAGACATTCGGCGATGTTCCCATGAACATTGAGCTTAGACTGAGTGTTGAAGACTCTCCAAACTCTGCCGGGTGCGTAATTGATGCAATAAGATGCTGTAAATTAGCTCTGGAAAGGGGAATCGGCGGACAATTAAAATCCATATCAGCCTACACAATGAAACATCCTCCGGAACAGTACACAGATGATGTTGCTAAAGAGATGGTTGAAGATTTTATAGCCGGGAAAAGGGAAAGATAAACAATTCCCAAACCACATTTTTGTAAATATCTATTCATATTTAATTATTTTTTATTTTTCTATTTTAAAAAAAAATTATTCCAGATGGAATGTATAAGATATATAATCTTAAGTGATTCAAATGGAATTTCATAAACCCACTAAAAATCAACTGCTGCTAATTTTACCGGCCTTATCAATATTTTTAATTACTTTAATTCCCACATTGAACCATAGCTGGCCCCTGAGCTGGGACGTGATATATCATGTCCTTTATGCAAAAGTTTACACCCAAGATGGGTTTGTGCTGTCCAATCCCCTATTAAATTATCCTATAGGTCAAAAAATAGGATATCCCCCTTTATTCCATTTTTTAATAGCATTTCTTGGTACTCTGTTTAGAGTAGATTATTTCAGTATTGCAAGGGCACTACAACCTTTCTTAGCATTTTTTGTGATCTTATCTGTTACCTACGTAGCTAAAAAATTTTATGGAACTGTGGCCGGGTTATCAGCTGGATTTTTAATGATATCCAGTACTATAATCTATAGAATTATGCTCCCTGTACCTGAAAATCTTGCCCTCATATTTTTACCCTTAGCTGCATACTTATACTATGCATCTGTAAAAGAAAAAAGCATCAAATATGCATTTATTGCCGGAATTTTACTGTTAATAATTGCAGGAACACATCAAGCAGCACTTTTATGTTTAATTATAACAATCACTGCATTTACTATATTAGAAATTTTAGTATATCGGAATATAGGTATAATAAAAAATTATGGAGCATTTTTAATCTCATTATTAGGAATTGTAGCCTTGGTTGCTATAGCCATATTCATTTTCAAACCTACACTAATACAGAGCATATTTAATCAGGGGATAACATCGGTTTTAGGTTTCGGAACTTCTTTAAATTACAATCAGAGCTTAAGTTTTGATAAATATATAAGAAACTTTGGTTTGCTTGTTACTGTATTCTCATTGGTAGGTGCCTTTTTTGCCATAAAATTGAGGCGTAGAAAAGATGCATATATCTTTACATGGATCATCACAATGATCATTCTAAGCAAAGCTTATTACTTTGGAGTTAATGTGTTATCTTCAAGAGTACTTATTTATATTATAATTCCACTTTCAATATTAGGTGGATTTGGAATTAGCCATGTTTACTACAAACTAAAGGATTATAATAGATTTTCATCAGGAAAGTTCAGATCATCATTTTTAATATGTATATTTGCATTGTCAATGTTATTCGGGGTGTTAAATGTTTCAGATCCTACTCTTGGCACATACTACGCCACCACAATATTTGGATCTGTGCAGATAGCCCCACCTAGTACATCTGAAGTTCAAGTAGCCGATTGGTTTGAGACAAATGGAGATAAAAACAAATCAATTTCTATTTCAAATCTTTATACAGGAGTTTTAATAGCGGCAGTGTCGGGAATGCCTATAAACTATATGTTTGCAAATATTAATAATACAACATCTAAATCATATTTTGAAACTAATAACATAGGTTATATTGTATACGATAAAAGATTGGCACTTCCATCAGATTATAATACATTAAACAGATACCAAGGTAATTCTGAGTTGTATCCATTGTATTATTATAATAAAATACTTTATCAAAACGTTAACAAATTAAAACCACCATTTACAAAGGTAGTATATGAAAATAAAGATTTTATTGTGTGTGAAGTATGAAAATCATATGATCCGAATCGAAACTATTATGGTAATTTCAAGGATCTCCAACCACAACATTATATAATATAATTATGAATTCCTTTTGAATTCAAAAATCATTATGAAGAGTTTTCAGTAGAATAAACAAAAAAAATTCATTGTAGAAATTGCGAAATATATAAGGAAGTTCAGCCTATTTATATAAAGACATTGAACTAAAATTCAAGCTTACTGTGAGGGTCAAAATGAAAAGGATAAAGATCATTGAAACTGCATTTCGTGATGCACACCAATCTCTACTTGCTACAAGGATGAGAACCAGGGATATGTTGCCCATTGCCGAAAAAATGGATAAAGTGGGATTTTTCTCATTGGAAGCATGGGGTGGTGCAACCTTTGATACATGTATACGCTATCTAGACGAAGATCCATGGGAACGTCTCATTGCACTCAAGGATGTAATTAAAAGAACACCTATACAGATGTTACTTAGAGGGCAAAATCTTGTTGGATACAAACATTATCCAGACGATATAGTCAGAAATTTTGTAGAAAAATCCTATGAAAATGGTGTCGATGTTTTCAGGATATTCGATGCACTTAACGATGTTAGGAACATGAAACTTTCTATAAAAGTCGCAAAAGAACAAGGAGCCCATGTTCAAGGAACAATTAGTTATACTACCAGCCCATTTCATACATTAGACAAATATGTGGAGTTTGCAAAAGAATTAGAAGCTCTAGAATGTGATTCCGTATCAATTAAAGATATGGCAGGACTCATATCCCCAACTGATACTTATGAACTTGTAAGAACACTTAAAGAAGAAACTGACCTTCTTATAAACTTACATTGTCATTGTACAAGCGGGATGACTCCAATGAGTTATTATGCGGCTTGTGAAGCAGGTGTTGACATACTGGATACAGCAATATCCCCACTTTCATGGGGAGCTTCCCAACCACCTACTGAAAGTATAATCGCAGGACTTGTAGGAACGCCATATGCTACAGAACTTGATTTAAAACTATTAAGTGAAATCAAAAAGTATTTTGAAGGCATAAGAAAGAAATATAGCAGTTTAATAGATCCTATATCTGAAAAAGTCGATACAGACGTGCTTCTTTACCAAATACC
>PLTK01000241.1:27579-27793 GCA_003164415.1 Methanobacterium sp.
ACTAGTCAGATAGTTGGTATACAAGCCGTAATGAATGTACTCAGTGGTGAAAGGTATAAAAACGTTACCAAAGAGGTTAAAGAGTATATTAAAGGGTATTATGGAAGGCCTCCAGCACCTATAAATAAAGATGTTGCAATGAAAATAATAGGAGATGCCGAAGTAATAGACTCAAGACCTGCTGATCTTTTAAAACCTGAACTAGAAAAATTCC
>PLTK01000093.1:0-5331 GCA_003164415.1 Methanobacterium sp.
CTAAAAAACTAGCACTAATAGCAGCAACAGAAGCCACAGGTTACGGAACATCTGTTATTGGTTGCCCTGCAGAAGCAGGAATAGATGGTTACGTACCTCCTCAGAATACCCCCGATGGAAGACCAGGTTATGTAATAATGATCTGTAACATGAATAAGGATAAATTGGATCATGAATTACTCGAAAGGGTAGGTATGTGCATATTAACCGCTGCAACTACAGCAGTCTTTGATTGGATGGATGAACCAGATGAAAAACTCAAAACTGGGCAAAAATTAAAGTTCTTCGGTGATGGTTACGAACAGACACTTGACATACAAGGTAGAAAAGTTCATTCAATACCTTTGATGTCTGGAGACTTTTTAGTAGAAGCAGAATTAGGAATTAGGGCCGGAGTTGCAGGTGGAAACTTTTTCATACTAGCAGAAAACCAGCCAGCAGGACTTTTATCAGCAGATGCAGCAGTAGATGCTATTGGCGCAGTTCCTGGAGCAATTACACCATTCCCTGGTGGAATAGTAGCTTCTGGTTCCAAGGTTGGATCAACAAAATACAAATTTTTAGGTGCTTCAACCAACGAAAAAATGTGTGTAACCCTCAAAGATGAAGTTGAAGGATGTCAAATACCTGAAAATGTTAATGGTGTCTACGAAATTGTAATTGACGGAGTAGATGAGGATGCAGTTAAAGCAGCTATGAAAGCAGGTATAGAAGCAGCTGTTAAAATAGAAGGTGTTATCCAAATAAGTGCAGGTAACTTTGGAGGAAACTTAGGTAAATATCAGATAAAGCTACATGAGCTTTTCTAATATTTTATTTTTTTTGAAATTCATATTTTTAAATTAACTACTCATATCATCCTATCCCCCTATTCTTGATTTATCAGGTTAACAGAACTGTTCAATTTTCTCGCTCTCAACGATGTTCCAAATTTCTGCTTCAGAAAGATCTACACCTAGCAACATTCCAGATTTGCTCAGTGCTTCAACAATTTTTTTAATTGTTTCAACATTCCTTGCAGATACAGTGTGCGAATGTACTTGCCTGGATATTTGAGAAAGAGCTTCCAGTGATCTTCTGGCATCGGGTTTCTCATACTCTTCTTCACATCTTTTAAGATCATTTTTATTCTTTAAATAGAGTTTTCTTGTCACTACTTGTCTTAAACCTGGAAGATAATGTTTAGAGTCCAATATTCTGCCTTCCATATTGATAATAATTCGTTTATCATCAATATCACTGGCTTTATGTCTTAAAAGAAGTTCCGTCACCCTTCCAAATTGTGAAATTTTCTGGAAGATTTCTTTGTATGTTAAATTTACACCTAAAAGATATCCTCTTGTTTTTAATTCTTCCTCAACCTTTGAAAGGCTTTGTGTATCGGGTCCCGATATGGTGTGGGAATGAATTCCTCCACCTGATATGGTGTAAAGTCTTTCTAACGATTCCATCCTTTCAGAATCTTCGCTGAGACTATTTAAAAATTTATCCATGGATTTAGGATTGGAAAGTTTAATTTTCCTTTTGAGGGGTTCATTAAATCCTGGAAGGTAATATATTATGTCTTCTAATGTGCATCCGTGTTTGAGAATAATCTCTGCTTCTTCCTTTATGTCTGTGACATCGTGCATTTCAGTGATTATCATCTCAGGTTTTAAAACAACTTCGACCATTCTACCCTTCTTTCTGGCAACTTCTTTTATTTCTTCTTCATTCAGGTTAACACCCAGTAATAAACCCTCTCTTTTCAGTTCTTCTACAACTTTTTCGAGACTTTCTTTATTAGGTCCTGATATCCAATGGGAGTGGATTCCACTAACAGATTCATATATACTCTCTAAAGATTTCTTCCGCGCACCTTCGCGTTCTAAACCACTTAAAAATCTATTGAGTTGTGACTGATCTGATACTCCAATTTTTCTAGCTAAAGGCTCTTTGAACTCGGGTAGATGATATTCTATGTTTTCAAGTGTGCAGCCATGTTTTAGGATGATCTCGGATTCCTTACGTATTTCATTTACACCGTGCATATCAGTTATCTTCATTATGGTAGGTTCCATTGAAGCGAAGTATATGTCTTCAGCACCGCTAGTTTCGGGTGATATGACTTTATTTGCACCTGAACGGTACAATCTGCGGACATTTTCACTTTTACTGGCTCTTGTAACTATCCATATCTTGGATTGAATCTCACGTGCTGTCAGAGTTATGAAGAGATTGTCTACATCGTCTCCTGTTGTTATAATAACCCCTCTAGCCTTTTTTATACCTGATTCAATCATGATGCTTTCATCTGTTGCATCTCCGGGAATGGCAAGAGTTTCCTGATCATTCCAGAGCTGCTTTTTAACCACACTTTCATCTCTTTCAATTATGATTGCCTGTATATTCCTTTTTTTGAGTTCTTTATGTACTGCGCTTCCAACCCTTCCATAGCCGCATAGAACAAAATGATCCTTACATGCACCTATCATTCTTCGCTGTTTAGCGCCTGATGTTATTTCTTCTACTGCCATTGTAACCACCGTTATTGTTAATGTAAATGCATAAGCGAGAAGAGCAACCCCACCCATTATAAGAGTTATGGTAAAAATTTTTTGTAATGGAGTTACTGGCTTGATATCACCAAAACCAACCGTTGCTATAGTTTGAACTGTAAAATAAAGAGAATTAAGCGGGTTTAAATGCATAATATATAAAGACCCTACAATACCGTAAGTAACAAGTAATAATACTCCTATTAAGGCATATAATGCTAATTTGATTGGTAGATTGGACAGATCTGTGCTTATAGGTAATAATGGCATATATGGCGGACGCATAAGATCACCAATTTTGTTATAAAATATTTTTCAATAATTTGTGTAATTAATCTTCAGATAATATTCAATTAGGTTATGATAATATTATATACATTTATTCGGTATGTTCCAAAGTTATTATTAAATATTTACCATTCAAATTTATACCAATTATCCATTCAACAAATTAAGGGATATTATAAGCTGAATTTGCTTCGGATCAATTAAACGATTTTTAACATATTCAATCAATAATAAATACTATATTATCCAAATTAACAAGCTGTTAACCTTAAAAGATAAAAAGTCCTAATTTGGGTTATTTATCACTACTTTACCAACATATTTGTATAAATCTCTAAAAACCAGAAGACAATTTATAATTCATATAATACAAAATAGATATTATAGAAATATATTAAAAATAATTAGGTAACATATTTAATTCTATAATGAATGAGTGGTCAAATGGCTGATAAGATAGAAAAAAAATTCAAAGATAATCATTTAAATACCCCAAGATTTCTGTATGTTGGTATTGGAGCATCAGCCGGAGGATTAGATGCTTTAAAAAAAATTCTTTCCAATATTCCTGAAAATAGTGGAATGGCCTTTATAATTGTCCAACATATGGATCCTACTCATAAAAGTGGTTTAGTTAATATTTTAGCTAGATACACAGACCTTGAAGTTTTAGAAATTGTTGACGGTGTTCAAGTAGAGTCGGAACATGTTTATATAATTCCTCCAAATAAAGATCTTGGAATTTTAGATGGTAAACTTCAATTAATGGAACCCATTGAACCACATGGTCTTAGAATGCCAATAAATTACTTTTTTACGAGCTTAGCTCAGGATCAAGGAGATAAAAGTGTAGGTATAATTCTATCAGGGTTTGGAACCGACGGTTCAATAGGTTTGAAGTCTATCAAAGCAAATGGTGGTATATGTATAGCGCAAGATCCTTCTACCGCTGGATCGGAAGGTATGCCTTCTAGTGCTATTAGTACAGGACTTGTGGATATTATCTTAGCGCCCGAAGAAATGCCCGAAAAATTATTGTCGTACAAAAAATCTTCGAGTAAAATTCTAAAAAAAATACTCACTACTGAAGATAGGAATATACAAGCACTTAGAAAGATATTTATTCTAATTAGGAATAGAACAGGTCATGATTTTTCTCAATATAAAAAAAGTACTGTTTTTCGTCGTGTTGGACGTAGAATGAACCTGCATCAAATTGAAGATATATCCCAATACCTCAGATATCTTCAAGAAAATAGAGAAGAATTGGATTTGCTTTTCAAGGAGTTCTTAATAAATGTAACAAATTTCTTCAGAGATCCTGAGGCATTTGAATCGTTAAAACATGGAGCTTTAAAGGATTTGATATCAGAAAAATCAGATTATGAGACCATAAGGGTTTGGATTCCTGGCTGTTCTACTGGTGAGGAAGTATATTCCATTGCAATAATTATAAAGGAACTTTTGGAAGAAACTGGTAAAAAATTGGAAGTACAAATATTTGGGACCGATCTTGATTCAGTATCCATTAAGGTAGCGCGTTCAGGAACTTACAGCGTNNGTATTTGCTAATCATAATGTGATCAAGGATCCCCCATTTACTAAATTAGATCTTATTTCCTGTAGAAACCTCCTGATCTATCTTGAAACAGAAGCACAGGAAAAAGTTCTTTCAAAATTTAATTATTCCTTAAAAAAGGACGGTATTCTATTTTTAGGTCCTTCAGAAAGTATTGGTGAATTTATTGATTCATTTTCAGTAATAGATAGTAAGTGGAAAATATATAAACGTTTCAAATCAGATGATTCTGTCTTTGATATTACAAAGAGTCATACACTTCCCTATAATTTACATTCATCAAAATATTGGGATTCAAAATTTGGTTTGAAGGATANNCCATCTGCACTGATTAATGATTTAGGTGAAATTTTATTTATCCATGGCCGTCTCGGTAAATATTTAGAACCTTCACCTGGAAGGGCTAGGATGAATATTGTTGAAATGGCAAATGAAGAAATAAAATTACAATTAAGTTCAGCCATCCAAAATGCAATTTCAACTAATAATGAGGTTGTATTGGAAAATCTAACAGTAGATGAGAATACTAATCCAATAAAACTTGTTGTAAAACCTTTGAAAGATCCTGAGTTTATAAATGGATTGTTAATTGTTTCATTTGAAGAATCCAGGATACAAGATGATGTAGTTCAAAATAAGGGCACATATCCTACTTCAAACTGTGAGGAACATAACAATGCATTGAAAACTGAGCTTAAAAGAACTAAAGAACGACTCAACATCACAATTGAGGATATGACCACATCTAATGAGGAACTAAAATCCGCAAATGAAGAATTACAGTCAATGAATGAAGAATCTCAAAGTACAACTGAAGAGTTAGAAACATCCAAAGAAGAATTACAGTCAATCAATGAAGAACTAACAATTGTAAATAGTGAACTTCAAACTAAAATCGATGAGTTATCGGTAATAAATGATGATATG
>PLTK01000093.1:5338-8846 GCA_003164415.1 Methanobacterium sp.
GTTTCCAGCATAAACTACCCAGAATTAGTCGATGACATAAAAAAAGTAATTGAAAAGGTTGTTTACAAGGAAAAAGAGGTCAATGGTGCCAATGGGCAGTGGTATAAGGTGAGAATACTGCCTTATAAAACATCGAAGAATATTATTGATGGCGCAACCATCACTTTCATAGATGTAAACAGCATGAAAAATACACAAGAAAAATTACAGGATGCACTTAACTATGCTGAAAATATTATTTACATCACACACGAACCGTTATTAGTTCTCGACAACGAATTAAAAATATTATCTGCTAATAAATCGTTCTATGATACTTTTAAATTAAAAAAATCAACTACTGTAGGGGAGAAATTGTACGAAATAGGTGGAGGTGATTGGAATATTCCATCAATTCGAAACCTTCTCTCGGATACGATTAAAGAAACCAAAATAATTAATGACTTTGAATTTGATCATACATTCAATAAAGTTGGGCATAAGAAAATGATGTTAAATGCCAGAAAAATCTACAGAAGTGACATGGGTAAGGACACGATCCTCTTGGCTATGATAGATAAAAATATTTAAATTCTGGAAATTTTAACCCTAATTTTTTTTTATTTTTAAGTGGTGATAAAATGGATATAATGGATATGAATATTATTGATTCTAACGCCAGCGCAATGGGAATTTCAAGGTTAGTATTAATGGAAAACGCTGGTAGAGGTATCGCAAATAGTATATTTGATATTTCAAAACCTTGTAAAGTTGCAATATTTGCGGGTACTGGTGGAAATGGGGGAGATGGTTTTGTAGCTGCAAGACATCTTCTAAACATGGGCTTTGAAGTTGATATTTACTTTTTAGGACATCCTTTAGACATAAAATCACATGAATCATTTAAAAACTGGGAAATACTAAAAAATATCAGTATTAAAACAAATTCACTAGGAATACATGTTATTAAAGACTCCTCACAGCTAGAATCTACAAATTCTGCTGTTGTTGTAGATGCAATTCTAGGTACTGGTACCAAAGGAAAAATAAGAGAACCAGTTTCAAGTGCAATTGATATTATAAACAATTCCAATGGTACTGTAATTGCTGTAGACATTCCAACGGGATTAAATCCTCAAACAGGTATGGTAAATCACAAGGCTGTTGAAGCAGATTTCACAATAACTTTTCACAAAAAGAAAAAAGGTCTTAAAAATGGGGACACAAGGTATGTGGGAAGGATTGTTGTCTGTGATATAGGGATTCCAAAGGAAGTTGAACTTTTCACTGGTTCAGGTGATTTACTAAGATTAAATGGTAGAGGATCAGCTACCCATAAGGGCCAAAATGGTAATGTATTGGTTGTGGGAGGCAGTAATGAATATTCTGGTGCTCCTGCACTGGCAGCATTATCTGCTTTACGGTCTGGAGTAGATATATCTATGGTGGCATGTCCTACCAGTGTAGCTTCTTCAATTAGATCATATTCTCCTGATTTAATAGTTAAGGGTCTTTCTGATAATTATATAAATTTTAATGATACTTCAAAAATATTAGAACTATCAAAAAAAGCCGATTCAATGGTTATAGGTTGTGGCATTGGCATGGAAGAAGAAACAAGTTTGGCTTTGAATGAAATGATCGAGAAAATTCAAAACCCGATAGTTATTGATGCAGATGCATTAAAAATTTTAGATTCTGATTTAATATCTGGACATAGGAATGAAATTGTTTTAACACCCCATAAAGCAGAATTTAAAGCTTTCTTTGGTGTTGATATTCCAGAAAAGCTTAGCCAGAAAATTGATGTTGTGTTGGAATATTCTAAGGAATGCAGATGTACCGTGGTTCTAAAGGGGAATGTGGACATTATATCCAATGGAGAATCAGTTAAACTTAACGCTACAGGAAACCCTGGTATGACAGTAGGAGGTACAGGAGACGTCTTAGCGGGTCTTATCGGGGGTTTGTTGGCTCAAGGTCATAATGCTTATGAATCAGCTTATTTAGGAGCTTTTATAAACGGGACTGCTGGAGACATTGCTGAAAAAGAATATGGATATAATTTCCTTGCTAGTGATGTTATAAAATATATTCCTATGGTTTTTAACATTTAGCTAATAAAATCCTAATAAACCTAAAATAATAAGGATAATAACTCCAATAAACCCACCAAATCCTGCTACTAGGACAGTAAGTATATTAATAGGTATATGTACAAACGGAACTAAATCAACTATAAACAGAAGTATAAGTCCAAAGATCATATGTAGTAATATTTTAATTATCAAACCCGCGGCTTTGAATAGGATTATCAAGCCGATAGCTATGATAAATGCTAAAATAATTCCCAAAAATATTGTATCGATGGTCATTGTTTCTCAGACTTTATTTATTCAAAACAGTATTTATTTATATATTTTTTTTAAACAATTAACTTCAAAGAAAGTTGAAGGATAAATAATTTTTATCCTTACTTTTAATCTTTCTTACACACTCTCTGATAGCATGCAGCTTGAAGAGCGTAATTTTTAACCATTCCGGCCATTTCACGCTGATCTGTTTCTTTATCTTCAAATGTCACAGCTTCTTCACTGTAAAGGCTGAATACAGATTCACGTCCAAGTATCTTAATACTACCCTTATGGAGTTTTAATCTAACAAGTCCTGTTACACGTTTCTGCATGTTATCAATTGCACAGTCCAAATCTTCACGAAGAGGTTCATGCCAGATCCCTTTATAAACTATATCGGAATAGGTTTGTGTAATTGTTTCTGCAAATTTAAGTTCTTCTCTTGATAGAACAAGCTGTTCAAGTGCTTTGTGAGCGGTTAGTATAAGAACTGCTCCGGGAGTTTCATAATTTTCCCTAGATTTAAGTCCGATAATACGATTTTCTATGATATCTATTCTTCCAATACCGTGTGATCCTGCAATACTGTTGCACTCNNATATCTAGATATTTTGCATTTTCTGGAGCGTTTTCTGTTGAGACTGTCCATTCAAATGCTTTTTCAGGCGTTTCTACCATAGGGTCTTCTAGCACATCCCCTTCAATAGATCTGCCCCAGAGATTCTCGTCTATACTGTATTCCTTGTCGTATGGTAGGGGTATGTCATTTGCATTTGCATATGCTATCTCTTCTGTCCTAGTTAAACTTAAATCCCTTACCGGAGCTATAATGCTACAGAGAGATCCGGATCTTATGGTTGATTCAAATCTGAACTGGTCATTTCCTTTTCCAGTACAACCGTGAGCAATAGCATCAGCTTTTTCTTTTTCGGCTAATTCAACAATTTTCATAGCAATTAGCGGTCTAGCTAAAGATGTGCTTAGAGGGTATCCTTCGTACATTGCGTTGGCTTTAATTGCCCTGAATATGAATTCTTCGGCAAATTCATCCTTTGCATCAATTGTGTAATGTTTTTTAACACCTAATTTATTTGCAACTTGTGCAGGTCGTATTATTTCTATTTCTGGCTGACCCACATCTACGCATGCGGTTATTACTTCCATATTATATTTTT
>PLTK01000069.1 GCA_003164415.1 Methanobacterium sp.
TTTTTTTTACTAGAAAATTTTATTATTAACCTTTAAATATTAAGTAAAAAAGGATAAAAAAAATAAAAGGTTTTAATCAACCTTTTTAAGCTATTACATCTAATGGAATTTCTTTTAAAAGGACAGGCGATGAACTGGTTCTAACCTCTTTATAAGTTCCAGTATCGTACCCTTCATTTATAACATCCTTTGGATCGTGTCTGGTGCTAATTGTAATTTTACCCGTGTACGATACTGTAGTATTGTTAATGTTCTCTGTTCCTTTGGATGTGCCTGTTGTAACCATTCCAGTTTCTGTTCCCTGTGAATTACGACTGAATACTTGGGATATTACGCTGGTACGCGTATTTCCATTGGTATATAGAACATTGTTGGTATCTGTTTCTTTTACAGTTCTGTAAGCTCCATCAAATACTTTGTAATTAAATATGCTTGTTATTTTAGATTTTCCAATAAGTGTACCATTAAGATAGAAATTTATGTTTGATACACCATTATTGGCTATTTGCTGGCCGTGTACATAGTAAAGTGGTAGAATTCCTGTTCCTGAAAATGTTATATTACCATCTTTACCATTCATTTTCATAACCATCTGGTTATTGCCTAGAAAAATGTTTTCATTTTCTATTCCAAGACCATCTGAACTAGACAATCTATTAATCATCGTTTTTAAGATGTTATTGTAATAGTTAATTGTTGAATAGGTGTTGACTCCTTGATTATCTTGACCTGTTTCCTTTAATGTTACATATTGCCCATATCCAAAGGCACCGTCTTTAATTGATGATGATACCGATGTTTTCAAAGTTGATTGAACATTACTAGGTGTTATTGTAATGTTCTTACCATCAGAAGAAAAATTAACTGTTACTGCTGCAGAAACTGCTCCGCATAAAATAATAGCAAATACAAATGTACAAATAATAATCTTACCCTTATCCATAATATCTATCATTAAACCGCCCCCCATATAATTTGGTTAAATCAATTAATAATGATTCATAATAACATATTTATTATATTTTTCTATAAGAACTATGTAAAAACCAACATAACACGAAATCCGGATAATGAACAGATCAAAAGGGTTACCAATTAAACATAGTGATAATGATACAAAAATTAGATAATAATACAGGCTTATTTTATGGATAAATAAAAAATAGTATGAATAAACTATCAAAAGAAATTATTTTACTAAGAAGTACTAGGATATGAAAAGTAAAATATTAAAAAAAAGTTAAAGCCATTAAAACAGTGAATCAATTATATTAGGTTTTATGTTAACCTTTACGGAATCTTCCAAAAAATCCCTTCTTTTTATATTCAATAATATTCTCATTTAGGTATGTTGATTGTTCATTGATGTTCTCATCCATCTTATCTATCCGCTGCATCATCTTTTCAAATGATTCTTTATAATCATCTGCATGGATTATAACAACTAGATCATCAGGTTTTAGCGTTTCCATAGATTCTAATGTTTGGATAGTATTTGAATCCTTTACTATTCCTGTTGTGGACCTTAAATCTCTTTTTTTATTGCTCATTATATTCACTATTTTATGGTTTTATAATATATTAGTATCTGATTAATCATTTCAATTGTTAATATTTCCTTTACATTTTTCTATTTGTTACAAACTGGTATTTTAATAATAATTTTTAGTCCGGTTGAAACTCGTCGGGTATTTTAACGTTGGCATTTCCAGCTGAACAGTGCGGTATAGCGGATAATAAATTATTTATACGTTCATATGGTACCGATAAGAACATTATATCCTCGTCAAAATCTTGATGGTGTCTTGCTGTCCAATCACCTGTTGATAAATTGGTACATCCAGACATTATGGTGTATGATATTGCTGTATGACAAAGTGCACCTATAAGTTGTTGTTTTGGAGCTAAACCATCCCAATATGTATCTAAAGCAATGAGACGACATGCTTGTTCGGGATTACACTGGAACAGTATCATATCCGGACGCATTTCAGCTTCACCTAATGGACATATGAGAATTCTGTCAGATAATCCTGTAGGTGGTTCAACAGTTAACTTTTGCATTCTTTCAAATGTAACTATTGTTCCTGTGAGTTTCTCACCCTTGGTAAGAAATTTTTGCAACCCTCTTTTCTGTTGTCTCGTAGTAACCTCTGTAAATCCACAGTATTTACTTCCACCAGGACATGTTGAAACAGCCTCGTCAATTACAAAACTATCACCCTTTGAAGCCAACTTCAAAGCTTTACAGATAGATGTTTTCTCATATTTTCCAATAGTTATTTCTTCGTTAGTAAATGTAATTGCTAAGGGCTCGTATTTTAATCCGAAAGTCCTTTTAAAAATTTCTGATTCTTTCTCAAAGTCCATATTTCCACGTCTCCACAAAAAACTTATTATAAATTATTTATGTCAATATTATTAAGATTAGTTTTTGGTTTAAATATGACTAATAATTTGTTATTTAAGTTTTTTAAAATGGAGATAATTCAGAAATATTATATCTTCGAAATTTTTTTTTAATTACTATAAACTTCTATTAAAGTTTTTATGTCAATTTTTTTCATTTTAAGCATGGCTTCTGTTACTCTCTCAACCTTTTCAGGATCGGTATCATTAAGCATTTCAACAAGCAACGTGGGAACAATTTGCCATGAAACACCATATTTATCTTTAAGCCATCCGCAGGGTTGTTCTTCACCTGCTTCAGTAAGCTTATCCCAATAATAATCTACTTCATCCTGTGATATGCACTTTACATAGAATGATATGGCTTCGTTGAACTTGAACATTGGACCTCCATTTAAAGCAGTAAATTCCTGACCTTCAAGCTCAAACTTAACTGTCATTACACTATCCCTAGACCCTGGTCCGGCTTGACCATAATATGTAATATTTTTAATACTGGAATTCTTAAAGATTTTAATATAATAATCCACTGCCTCTTCAGCTTGATTTTCAAACCATAAAAATGGGATTATTTTTTGGCCTACATCTACCATACTAATATTTCCCCCTTAAAATTAGTTTAAATTTTTATTAATTGACATATAACTTTCAAAACTAATATTTTTTTCTTAGCATAACAAATATTTATTATAAATTTTATTAGATATACCAATAAATAATTGATTATAATCACTATTTATCTAAATACTAGCCAATAAACCATATTTATTCCTTAAGAAATGATATGGGGTTCCCATAAAATTTTAGGGATTGTCGTTTGTTTGAGTATTTATTATTTTTTGGTTTTAAGATTCAGTAAATAAAAATATTAACATGACATATTATTATCATAGTATCACCTACCAATAATCCATTATAACTATTATTCTACTAGTTTTTAGATTAATTCTACCATAAAATTGATTAAATTTATATGTTTGTTGATATAGATAATAGAATATGGAATTGGGTTTTATCTCCACTTAAATCCGTTTCATTTGGTTGATTCATCAACTGTTGGAGCAGTTAATCTAATTGTCTTCGATCACTTCAATTAATATAAATTCCATTGAAAGAAAAAGGGGAAGTGTTCATAAGTGAAACTTAGAAAACCTTCAGATATCAATTGGGATACAGATGATATCTTAAATGAAGAAAAATTATTTAATCCCGACGATTTAGAAGAAAAACTCGAACAGATTGAAACTAAATTTAGAAAATTTAAGGGAATGATATTTTATGAAATTCAGAAAAGCTTCAGAAACCGAAATAAAATCAAAAGATCTCTTAAAAGAAGTAAGTAGATGTAAACCAGAAAAATTAGAAGGTCTGCTTAGGCAGATTGAAACCAAAATTGAACAATCCGAAACAAAAGAAGGAGATCTTTTAATGGCAAAAACCATGATAACAAGTAGAATGGCATCGGTGAGAAATAAAAATGTTTAGTGCCCATTTTTTAAGCTAAAAATTACCATAGCTATCAACCCTGAGGGTTCTAAAGTATTAATAAGATAATTTTATTTGAAGTTTAAATTTTACAGAAGATTAAATATCGTGTTTTTTATTATTTTTTATTATACATAATTGGTATTGTGAAGTAGAATATTGATCCGTTCCCTTGACTAGATGTTGCCCAAATTTTTCCACCATGTTCTTGGACTATCTTTGGGAAATAGCTAAACCAATTCCTGACCCATCGTATTGTTGTCTTCTATGTAAATGTTGAAATATAGTAAATATTTTTTCTAGATACTGTTTTTTTATTCCAATCCCGTTATCTTCAACTGCAAAGATGTGTTTGTTACAGCAATCCTAAATTCTTTGAAATATCCATTTTTGTCTTGTATACTAATGGCTTCTAAATGTGCATAAAAAGAGCTCTTATTGTATCTAAGTAATTTAATTTCCAATGTCTGTTTATCATTAGCACTTTTCTCAACTTTTAAGAGATACTGATGGAATTGATTATGATATTCTCTAACAATATATCTTATAAAAGCAGTTCATAAAGATCTCGTCTACCAACACCTAAAAGTGAAGCTCCAGATAAGTTAACCTCTAAAATAATTCCTTCGATATCCCGGGTAAAATATCCATCGAGAGCAAAGTTGTACAGATCGAAATATTTAAGTTGAGAATCTTCTAATTTAACCTGTGATTCCATNNTAGTGCCTATAGATTGTTCTTTGGTTTGAATTAACTGATTATCAAGTATTTTTTCAGCTTTTTCTCGCAACTTATCGTTATTATCTCCTGATGACATTTAAACACATGCAAATTGATGTTATTGTAGTATTTAATATGTAATTCCTCAAATAATAAATCTGCGTTTTCTAAAATAATTTTTAGATTCAATAAATAATATTTAACTGAAATTCCATATTCAGTTCACCTTTTAATAGGTAATTCCAATATCCCTTCGTCATATTTAGTATATAATTCTGATTTTAATACCATAAATCCACATTTTCCACATTTGAGATATTTATCCGAACTTTTATCTTCGATCATGGTTCCCTTATCGTTAGCATGTATTAATTCACTCATTTTATCACCACTTTGGAACCTTTAGTTCTTTAAATACAATTATTCAGTTTAAATTATCGGGAATTTTTGAATTTGTATCATAATTTAAGTATAATATCTTCATTTGGTAATATTAAAAATAGTTAATCAAAATTTGGTTTTGTATTTAATTTTTTTTTTACTGTTAATTAGCCTATAAACTTATTATATAGCATTCTAATTCCGATTTAATGATTTCAATTAAAATAAATTTTATTCTATAAAAAATAGGATCATCATGTATTGGGGACTGTTTTTTTGTTTCCAATACATTTGTCAATTATTTTATCTTTTGACAATAGTATTTTAAAGTACTGTTATTTGCCTGCAGATCTTTTTGATGGAATTCTTTCATCTTTTTTCCTTAGAAGTTCGGTAATTATAGCCGCGTTATCTTGAAATTCCAATGACTCACCGCACTTGGGACATATAAAGTTGTTCTCTGTTGCTTCTTCAAATTTGTATCTGTGATTCGAATTACATGCAAAGAACATGTTTCCTTCCTCGTATTCAATTGATTTATCTATTTCTTCGGAGAACTTGTCATATTTTTCGTTTATTATATCAGATACTTTATCCTGATCGAATTTCCAGCTGTAAATGAACTTATGAGTTTCAGGATCATTACTTTTTTTATAAGTAGCTATTCCGGCATCATAAAGTTTATACAGCACTTTTCTTACAGTATTCAACTTTATTTCTGTTTCTTCTGCAATTTCCAAGTCATTGGTTTTACCCTTCAATATACATTCAATGATAGGAAAACTGCGTTCATCATCATCTGTAATATCTAATAAAATTTCTTGTACATTTGGATCGCTTAGCAAATTCTTCCCCCTAATATTATTCATATTTTCTTATTGAAATGTAAATTTTTACAGTAATATACCCTAAATTTATTTATAATTTAATCAAACTTTATATTAAACTGTCTATTACAGTTTTATGTGTTAACAAATAATTTTAAATAAAAAAAATTTCCACATACAAACATAGACTTGTCACAGAATATTTCTGTCTTCACCACAATAGAAAAAAAAATTCTTATAATATTTAACAATTCAATATCAACATAAATAACTTTGTTTTTTAGGTTTATTGCCAAATAATATCTCCTTTTATTTATAAAAATTAAATTTAAGTGGATTTAAGTTCTCTATATTTTTATTATCAACAAATTTCCATCATTATAAATCGTTGCAGAAAATATCTATCAGAACAGTTTGTATAGAAAAATTTTAATTATTAATTATTGTGTAGGAATGAAATTATATGGATATATTGATTTATTATCCACTAACAACCTATAACATTAATATGCATCCTCTTACAAATATAGTTTGTTATTTTTTTTAAAAAAATTGCCGAAATGATTATAAATGATAATTTTTTTTTAATTCCCAATATAAAATTAAATATCTACAGAATCTACTAAATTAATAGTTAATCCCCCATCATCTATAATCTTTCTGGATAATTAGGAGCACAAATCATTTAAAAGAAAGAGGAATGTATTTAAAATAGTAGTGTGCCTTATGAATCTAGTAAATTGATCTCTTATAACATTTATATACTGTTTTGAGTAACATGTTTATTTGGATAATCCTAGTTATTTTATTTAGACATTAATATTTTTAGGATTATAACGAAAAAATTTGTCTGTCATCTTTAAATGCTCTTAAATTCAAGTTCCTTTTTTTTATTTAGATATCTAGTGTAGAGGTAAATATTTCTCGTGATTATCAAAGATATACTAAGTATTAAAAATAGTGATAATAGAAAGTTAGGATTCCATTGCCACTGGCTGAAAATGTTCTGACCATAAAATTTCACCAATATTACAAATATCCAGATACCAACAGAAAGAAAAGATCCTTTAGTTAACAACGAGCCATCGTCTGCGATTTTAATTTTTATGTTGTGTGCAATTGCTATGCCTAACATTACACCAACCAATCCCCCGGCTAATAATATTGTATAGTTTGGATTGGCTGGTAATTCGATGCTTACGAATATATATGTCACAATTAGCATGAAAGACATTGTGATGATAGAATACCATAATCGAA
>PLTK01000225.1:0-327 GCA_003164415.1 Methanobacterium sp.
CGGGATGATTTTCATTATTAGGCACGATTTTTATTCCCAAAGACCTTACTCGGTTTATATCATCCCTTATAGTTCTTGCAGAACTTTCGGTCATGAGAACATTATAGCCCCTTGCTAAATGGTTCTTTACAGCCGTGTTTATTGGTCCTCCACCCATTGTAACCCCTTTAATGAGTAGATCATTGTGATGTTTTTTTATTCTATTTGCAATTATTTTGGTTGGTGCAGGCATTACAATTTTAACAGAATTTTCGATTGGGTCATCTGTGTTGTAAAGCATTATATCCTGAGTTCCAACCCCAATATCAACAGCTAGTATCTTCATAT
>PLTK01000225.1:341-3149 GCA_003164415.1 Methanobacterium sp.
TAAATGTATAAAATAACACTACCAGAAAAGGATACTCCAAAACAATGGTATAATATAGCTGCAGATCTTCCAGTTGAACTTCCAGCACCATCGCAAACAGAAGAAGGCCATCAGCTTGAAAATCTACCAAAAATATTCTCAAAATACGTTCTTGAACAAGAGATGAGTCAAAAAAGATGGATAGATATTCCAAAAGAAGTTAGAAATGTTTATAAACAAGTTGGAAGACCTACACCACTTTTTAGAGCTACAGGTCTAGAAAAATATTTGGACACACCTGCAAAGATATATTACAAACGTGAGGATATGTCTCCAGTAGGCAGTCATAAACTGAACACTGCAATTGCACAAGCTTATTATGCAAAAAAAGCCGGTGCTGAAAGATTGACAACAGAAACAGGTGCAGGACAATGGGGATCTGCGTTATCTCTAGCATGTTCCCTTTTAGATCTTGAATGCACAGTCTATATGGTGAATGTTTCATTTAAACAAAAACCATACCGTAAAACTGTTATGCATCTTTATAATGGAGAAGTAATTCCTTCACCAAGTGAAAGAACAGAATTTGGAAGGAAAATACGTAAAGAAGATCCTAATCATCCCGGATCACTTGGAATAGCCATCTCTGAAGCAATTGAAGATGCTTTAACAGATGATAAGGTATTTTACACCCTTGGAAGTGTATTGAATCATGTTCTCCTACATCAAACTGTTATAGGTCTAGAAGCTAAGAAACAATTCGAACTCATAGATGAAACTCCTGATGTAATGGTTGGATGCGTTGGAGGAGGAAGTAACTTTGGTGGAGCAGCATTCCCATTCATGAAAGACAAAATTTCGGGAGATCTTGATTGTCAATTCTTAGCTGCAGAACCTTCATCTTGTCCAACATTAACACAAGGCGAATATAGATACGACTACGGTGATACAGCAGGTTTAACACCATTAATGAAAATGTACACACTAGGTCATGAATTTGTACCACCTTCAGTACATGCAGGCGGATTAAGATATCACGGAATGTCACCATTAGTTGCATTACTAGTAAACCAAGGTTTAGTTGAAGGAAGAACAGTTAACCAGACAGAACTTTTCGAAACAGGAAAAATATTTGCTAATGCAGAAGGAGTTATTCCTGCACCTGAAACTTGTCATGCAATTAAAGTTGGAATGGACGAAGCAATAAAATGTAGAAAAACAGGAGAAGCTAAAAATATATTTATAAGCTTTTCAGGACATGGTTTACTCGATCTTCAGGGATATGATGACTTTTTAGAGGGCCACTTAACCCAATAAAAATATCCCTTACTCTATTTTTTTTAGAAAAATTCATAATCATTTGAATTAAACCTTAATAAATAACAATCCGTATTTTAAAAATTTTAATAAATAATCCAAATTTTAAATATCAGTAAAAACTAATCTATTTTAATTCTAATTGAATTTAAGATATTATATTAATATTGAAATATTATTTATATGATTCGATCTATATGATTAATTGGATAATAATGGAGGATAATAGTTATGTATCAAATAGGAGAAGCATTAATAGGAAATGGCAATGAAATAGCTCACGTTGATTTAGTAATAGGAGATAAAAATGGCCCTGTTGGTGCTGCATTCGTAAATAACATGGCTGACATGTCAATAGGACACACACCACTTTTATCTGTTATCAGACCTAACCTGCTAACCAAACCTGCTACACTTATAGTTCCAAAAGTAACTGTAAGAGACTTAAAAGATGCAGATAAGATCTTTGGACCTGCACAAACTGCTGTTGGCCGGGCTGTAGCAGATGCAGTAGCTGAAGGAATAATACCAAAAGAAGATGTGGAAGACCTTGTAATAATTGCAGGAATATTCATACATCCTGGTGCTGAAAATTACCGTAAAATATACCAATACAATTATGGTGCAACTAAATTAGCATTACAGAGAGCAATGGAAGGTTATCCGTCCGTGAAAAAAGTTTTAGCAGAAAAAGATCGTGGAACACATCCAGTAATGGGATTCAAAGTAACCAGGCTATGGAATCCTCCTTATCTTCAAGTTGCTCTAGACTTAGACAACATGGACGATATGGAACGTATAATCAATACACTTCCTAACAGAGAAAGAATACTTATTGAAGCCGGAACACCATTAGTTAAGAAGTTTGGTGTCGGAATCATTGGAAAAATAAGAGAACTTAAAAATGATGCATTTATAATAGCCGATCTAAAAACTTTAGATGTTGGACGTATAGAAGTTAAAATGGCTGCTGATGAAACTGCAGATGCTATAGCCATTTCAGGACTTGGTACAATAGAATCAATTGAAAAGGCTATTCATGAGGCACAAAAACAGGGAATATACTCAATTTTGGACATGATGAATGTTGAAAACATCGTTGAAAAACTCCAAACACTTGAACATAACCCCGATATTGTTTTACTCCACAGAAACGTTGACCTGGAAACTAAGCAAGCTGAAAGAGGAGAAAAACTTGCAGAAGTTACAGAATGGGGTAATATAAACCAAATCAAAGAGATACTTGGTGAAGGTAAACTTGTTGCTGTTGCTGGAGGAGTAACTCCAGATCGTGTTGATAAGGCACTTGATAGTAAAGCAGATATAATAGTCGTTGGCAGATACATTATTGGTTCAAGGGATGTACGTCGCTCGGCCCAGGACTTCTTGGATCACATGCCACAAGATCCTGACACCATGAGACTAGCTATGGATGAAGACGAATCTATCTGAATAGTTTGAGGATAAATACTAATCCTCTTTAATATTTTATTTTAAAATTAGCTTTTTTTT
>PLTK01000234.1 GCA_003164415.1 Methanobacterium sp.
AACCAAGTATTCAAGGAATACAATGGTAAATATCCTGCTTTCTTTGTTTCATGGAATATTTATTCGTATTTTTAACTGATAAAACAAAAAAAATTCAGGATAACAGGATATAACAACTTTTATAAAATCATTCCATTAAATTAAACATGAATATTCTGATTATAAAATTCATTTAATACGGAATGTACATAATAATTTTGATATTTACATGGGGGATAAAATGATCTGGAATAAAGAAGCAGAATGTATGTCTGATGATGATAGGAAAATTTTACAGCTTAAAAGATTGAAATCTGCCGTTAAAAATGCTTATGATAATGTACCCTATTACCGTAAACGTTTCAATGAGTTGAACATAACCCCCGATGATATTAATACCCTTAAAGACATTGAAAAACTTCCTTTCACAACTAAAGATGATCTAAGAGATGCGTATCCATTTGAAATGTTTGCAGTCCCAAGAAAGCAAATAGTAGAAGTGCACACATCATCGGGAACAACAGGGAAACCAACAGTTTCAGGATATACTAGGGGCGATATTGAAATCTGGAGTGAAGTAATGGCAAGAGGTTTATCCATGGCCGGAGTAACAGATGAAGATATTATCCAGAATACACATGGATATGGTTTATTTACGGGCGGTTTTGGAGTGCACTACGGAGCTCAGAAAATTGGAGCCACAGTTATTCCCATATCAACAGGTCAGACAAAACGTCAGATTGAAATTATGCAGGACTTTGGAACAACTGTAATGATTTTCACGCCATCGTATGGACTTTATCTTGCAGAAGAATTGGAAGAAGAGGGAGTTGATATAAAAGATCTGGATTTTAAAGCTATTGGCTTTGGTGCTGAGATGTGGACCGAAGAAATGCGCCAAGAGATTGAAAAACGTTTTAATGCACCAGCATATAATATTTACGGACTTACAGAAATAATGGGCCCAGGAGTGGGTTTGGAATGCAACGTACAAGATGGATTACATCTTTTTGAGGATCATTTTTATCCAGAAATAATTGATTCTGAAACACTTGAAACCCTACCCGAAGGCAATAGGGGAGAATTAGTTTTAACAACATTAACACGGGAAGGAACCCCATTAATTCGTTTTAGAACTAAGGACATAACCCTTCTTAAGAGAGGTGAATGTGGTTGTGGAAGGAACCTTGTTAAAATGGATAGAGTTACTGGCCGTACAGATGATATGCTAAAAATTAGAGGTGTATCGGTATTCCCTTCACAGATTGAAAAGGCACTTTTAAGAATAGACGGGTTAGAACCCCATTACCAAATAATTGTAACACGACCGCATTTAATGGACGAAGTAGAAGTAAGGGTTGAAGCTTCAGAAGGATTGTTCTCGGATAAAATTAAGGAACTTGTTGGTATTAGGTTAAGGTTAGAAAATTATATACACGACGAGATTGGTTTAAGAGTGAAAGTTACATTAATTGAACCTAAGACTTTACCAAGGAGTGAAGGAAAGGCTGTAAGAGTTATAGATAAAAGAAAATTATAATAATATTTTATAGAACAATTAAAACGGTTATTAACTATTAAAACCAAAAGGGGTTCATAATATGAAAATAAAACAGCTGTCAATATTTTTGGAAAATAGGAAAGGAAGAATGAAAAAGGCTCTTGATGTTCTTGAGAATGGTAGGGTGAGTATAAGAGCTCTCTCAATTGCAGATACCTCAGATTTCGGAATTTTAAGGTTGATAGTTCCTGAACCTGAAAAAACCAAAAAGTTGTTAGAAGACAACAACTTCATAGTGAAAATTGGAGAAGTAATAGCTGTGAGAATGCCCGATAAACCTGGAGGATTAGGAATGGTCCTCGGGATTCTCGATGAAAATGATATCAACCTGGAATATCTATACGCATTTGTAGAAGAAAAAGATGAAATGGCTATTGTACTTTTACATCCTGAAAATATTGATGCTGGAATCAAAGCATTAGAATCTGATGGTGCAGAAGTTGTTTCAGCTCAAGAAATATATGGTCTTTGATCATATTTTTTTTCTTATTTAAATGTCCGGTTTTAAGAAATCCTTTTATTTAGTTCAATAAAAAAATGGGGTTAAATTATTCGTTCATTACTATATCCCCATTCATTGCATCGACATAAAGTGCTCCAACACTCTTTTTGGTTTTAATATCATACAGGTTCACGTTATAAACCCATGTATGTTTGGTATTTGATGTCCACTTGAAAAGGTTGGGTTTACCTGCAAAAACATCATTTCCAGTTAATTCTTTTTCTGCCCCTACCGCATTAATTTGAGCTTGTTTGGGAGATATTTTCACATTTGGAGTGCTATTTTGATTAGTGTTGTTGGCATTGTTGGTTGTTTTTATAGTTTTGACATTACTAGTTTGAGCTGGGTTTATTTGAGTGGTGTTGTTGGTTTCATTTATGGTTAAATTACTATCGGCACTGCTTTGAGTAGAAAAAAAATAAACTCCTCCAATTAAAACCAATAATACAATTACTATCATTCAAATAATCTTATTATCCATAATTCACCTCTTTTTACTTAATAATTTATATAATCATTAATTGACAGGTTTTATTGAATACAAATATTTCTCTTTTATATTTCTGGATTATCATAGCGTCAATAATATTTACTTTAAAATGTAAAAGTTTTAATATATAAAGTTTTTTATTAATTAAAAAAAATATATAAATCAAGATTTAACAAAATTAAATCCATTTTCAAAAGCATTTAAATTAATATCTAAACTAGTTTTAGGCAAATTAGCCTTCATAGAATCGATTATAAGCTCTTTTTTAAGTGGAAATCCATTAATTGCTGTTGCTGATCCCAGCATTACCATGTTCATTGATAATGGATGACCAGATTCATTTGCAATTATATTGGCATCTAAAGCAAAGACTTCCCTAGATTTATTATTAAGTTCTTCTAATATAATTTCAATATTGGGATAGGATATTTCACTCTCTCTGAGGTTAAAAGGATATATAGGACATTTATTTACAATTACAAATGTTTTATTACTAATCTTAGGAATAGCACGAAGTGCCTCAACTGGTTCGAAGGATATTAAAATATCAGCAGAGCCCTTTTCAATAATTGGACTAAAAGAATCTCCAATCTTTAATTCTGTTGATACTCCTCCGCCACGTTGGGCCATACCATGAACTTCGCTCATAACCACCGGCATGCTACTTTTCATTGCAGCTTCACCAATAACCGTTGAAGTTTTAATGATGCCCTGTCCTCCAACTCCCGAAATATATATGTTATAAGGTTTCATTTGATTCTCCCTAAATGTTTAAATATTATTTCTTTATTCCTATAGCTTTCTCAGGACATACTTGTACACATACATTACACTTATTGCATAACTGTGGATCAATATGTACAGTTCCATCTTCATCGGTAAAGATGGCAGTACAAGAAAGTTCTTCTAGGCAAACAGAACATGCATCACATTTATCCTGATTCACTTCAAGTAACTTCCCACCATGTTTGCCTTTCTTAATCAACATGCAAGGATATTTAGAAATTACAACAGAAACACCATCAAATTCCAATGCCTCTTTAAATGTTTCCTGTGATTTTTTAACACTTAAAGGATTGATTGTCCTTAAAAACTGGACACCCGTAGCTTTTACTATTTGTTCTATTGAAATTTCAGGTGATTCAAATCCCATACCATCCACCGGCAAGCCTGGATTCGACTGACCTCCTGTCATTGCAGTTGTTCTGTTATCTAAAATAACGAGTACAAATCTGTCTTTATTATGAACCGCATTTATAAGTGGTGGAATTCCTGCATGAAAGAAAGTAGAATCTCCTATAAAACTCACAATACTCTGATTTGTTGCCTTTGAAAACCCACAGCTAGTTCCAATAGAAGAACCCATTGATAATAAGTAATCTGCAGCATTATAAGGAGAAGATACTCCCAATGTATAACATCCTATGTCTGTTGGATATATAACATCTTTAAGGTTTAGAAGTTTTGCAGCTCTATTAACCGAAAAATATGCAGCCCTATGGGGACAGCCAGGACAAAGAGTTGGTGGACGTTCTGGTAATTTAATCGCAGATTCATCTGTATCATATTTTATGAGATCCTTAACCAAAACCCTTTCCATTGCATCAAGAATAATATTTGGGCTGTATTCATATATCATTGGAAGTGTACCATCCAATTTTCCGTGTACAATCTTTTTCAATCCATTTTTACCAATTATGGAAAGTACTTCATTTTCCATTATAGGATCAACTTCTTCAACAACAATAACAGAATCAAGGTCTTTTATGAATTTAAGAACCAAATCATCGGGAAATGGATATGATAGCGTTAACTTTAAAACATTTACTTCTAACTGGTTTTCTACTATTACATCCATCACATAGTTGAATGCACCACCACTTGTTACAACACCAACTTTACCATTTCTATTAAATATTTGATTTAATGGTGAGTTATTGGTAANNAAACCCTTCCTTTTTGGTTCCATAACATTACCTGTATTTACAACACCCCTCATATGGGAAACCCTTGTGGTTGTCCTCATTAAAATGGGTATTTTAAATTGTTCAGAAAGTTCATAACTGTATTTCATGAGATCCTTAATTTCTTGAGGATTTGATGGTTCAACCATTGGGATATTTGCAAGCCTAGCATAATGACGATTATCCTGTTCATTCTGGGATGAGAACATTGAAGGATCATCTGCAGATAATATGACCATACCTCCCTCAACACTAGTGTATGGGACGCTCATAAAGGAATCGGAGGCTACGTTTAAACCTACGTGCTTCATGAAAGTAAATGATCTAACTCCTGAGACCGATGCAGCGGCGGCTACTTCAAGTGCAACTTTTTCGTTGGTTGAAAATTCAAAAT
>PLTK01000046.1 GCA_003164415.1 Methanobacterium sp.
GTATAAATTTTTATTTTTTTTGTAAAAAATATAATTATATCACTTACTATTTTTTTATTATTTATTCACAATAATTCAATAAATAATTATATAAATGATGATGTGTTAGTATGTATTAAGCTGAATTTGGATAGTATATTTTTTTTATTAATCAATTTGTTAAACACGAATATGCTTCTAATTTTTAGCTAATTATAGAAAATTAAGGAGAGAGAAAATGTTAAGAAAAGGAGTAATGGCATTATTTGTTGTAGTTGCTATATCGGCTATAATAATAGGTGCCTTTGCAATCACAAGTAATAAAAATTCTTCTAATAACCTAGCTTCCAATCAACTTACACCATTGAACGCGCATTTAAATAATACATCATCGGCTAACAGTAATGTCGCACCGGTAAATACCAATAATACAATATCCACTGTAGGTAGCTCCGTTAATAATGGTGAAACATCTAATACTAATGGAAAGGTTAATTCGCCGAATGCAGTAGATACAAATAGTATCATAACCCCTAACAAAAATCATCTCTCTAGTGTCACAACAATATCACCAGCTGAAGCCCAGGAAATTGCTGCACAATACATTGAACAAGCTAGAGCAACACCAGGTGCACCTGATCTAGTAAGACAAGATGGAAAAAAAGTATATATTGTCCCAGTAATGTTAAATAATACTAATGTGGGAGAAATAGATATAGATGCACAGGACGGATCTAATTTAGGCGGTGCAGGTGGGGTGAAAACTTAATTTATAACATAGGAATTATGAATTGTATTAATTCTTAATTTTACATATTTTTATTTAGAATAATCCATTAATTTTTATATATCCCATTAGAACTCATCTTATCATCAAATAGGTTATTATTAATTTTGTATATGTTATAATACGAACATAAATTTATTCCAGAATAATAATCCTTTTTTAATAAAGAAAAATTTAAGATTTTGAATATTAAATTAAAGTTCTATAAAAACGGCATCATCCTTTACAGTTACTGGAAAACTATCTAAATCATGTGATCCTCCGCCAGTTGCAAGTTTTGTAATTGTGGGAATGTCTTTAACAAGTTTTCCAGTGGTTACATCGTATTGTGAACCATGTACAGGACATATTATGATATTATTTTTTAGACTTCCGATAGGTAAAAATCCGCCCATATGTGGACATATGGCATTAACCGCATAAAAACGTCCATTAACATTCGCCAGAAGAATATAACTATGTTTAACTGTAAAACCTCTCATTTTCCCTTCTTTTAAGTCTGAAACATCACAAACCTTTTCCATGCTATCACTCCATCTCTAAATTTTAAGCATCGCATTTAATTATTTAAGTCGAATTAAGTTAAATAATCTAGATAATAAATATTTTAATACAATGTGACCCTTTCCACATAAATTTAACCCTTAAAATTGGATAGTTGTAAATATTTGATTATTGATGCTTGAAAACCTCTTTTTTATCAGAAAGTTGTTATACATAGATCAATTAATTGACTCTGATAATCAATGGGAATGAAATCGATTTTCCAGTGATAACAATTCCTAAATGGATATTGGTGGTATTATTCCCGGTCGAGTCTTCGTATGTGTCATGCCACCTATCTAGGAATTCTTGATTGGGAATATATCCTCTGCTTCCAAGAATTTCTGGATCTTCGAAGTATACATTTGAGGTGTCGATTCCAATTACAACCATATAATGGTTGTTGTTTTGATCATCAGTCCAGTTCTGATTGTTGGTTGTGTTATCTTTCCATGCTTGAGCATCAACTATGACTGGTGTTCCTTGTAAAACATACATCTGTAAATCTTCAAGGGTCATATTCTCTTTTATCAGAGCATTAAAACCTAAATTGCTTGCAGTTTGTACTATATCTCCTGGTAATGTTCCATTTTCTGATGTGGTGTTGGTCATGTTTGTGAGTTCATCTAGACCGGTATTTGATCCATAGTATGCTAGGACCGCCTGAAGTGATGTTGGACCGCTAGTAAAATTTGAGGGCTGATTTACATATGGAACATTTAAAAGGGTGGTGTTGTTTTGAGAAAGGTTATTGTTATCTAAAAGAGGAGAGTTTGTATTATTTTGTGTACTGTTGTTTCCTGAAGCAGCGGAGTATACATTTAATGGTATCATTATCATTAGGAGAACCAAGATTGGTATGATCAATTTATATTTTAGATTCATACTTTATTATTAGTTTTCCGTATTATTTATTTTTTTATATGAAAAAATTATATATTTTCAAACTAAATATCAATTTTAAAATTATTAACTGTTTATACAATATAATATTTTTAATTTCCTTTCTAGATTTGATTTTATGATGTTATTCAATTTTTAGGAGAATATTATTATACTCAGTTGATGTATGTATCATTAATAAAACTCAAATTTATTTAATGAAAATTATATAAAACTAAATTGGATATAAAAGAATATTTCAATCATAAATTTATAATGTTTAAGTATTTCAGTTTGCATGTTTAAGGTGATATGATGAGATGGTCGGTTATAGCGATATTTGTATTGGCAGCAATTTTAGTTTATTCTTTTGTAGCTGTTTCACTCGGCCCAATAGCTCCTTTAGGTAGGCTCTCATTTGTTAAACTTGAAAATCCCGACATGTATCCTGATCATCCACACTCAGTTTTGTTAGCACAGTATGCCGAGAAGACTGGATCAAAATGTGCTTTGGTTCTTCATTTTGCTGGAAGCTCAACATACAGCAGTTATGAACAGGATACTCCCAATTCTAAAACTCAGAATGGTGTATATATAATTGAAGTTGCTTATATTGATACTCAAGGAGGAGGTTCAACTAGTTTGAGCCAGACAAATCTTTTAGATTCTTTAAAAGTTGCTTTATTTGGAGTTCCTGATGGTAGGTATAAATACATGTCAGATGGTGTCGTATACAACTCATACGATGCTATGATGAATCATGTTTATACATTAGCCAAACAACACGGTCAGAAGGGTGCTATCCCTACTGTTTATCATGGAACTGTAAGAACTGATAACCCTGTACTGGATCCTGGATGTGGATTCCCATTATACTTCCAGATACTTGATAAAACTTATGGAATTATACCTGCCTATATTTATACAATTACTGGGATGATATACCCTTATTTAAACAGCCCTTACAGAAATTTTGAGTTAATGCATTCTTCGGAACTTCAGTATTACTACAATAACGGTTTGTTGAATATAGACTATAAAAATAGTCATGTTAACACGGGCAAATATTATGGACAAACCTCTAATAATACAGATTAGTTGAATTGGAACTTAAACTCATATTTATTCTTAAATTGAATTAAAAATATAATTAAAAAAATATAAAAGATTATTTTACTATTAATAATCTTTTTTATTATTCTCATAGTTCGCTATATGTATATACGCTCAATTCAAGTAAGATAATACAATCCTGGAGCTATAACAGTCCCATAATTGTGAAAAGAATTATGTTCAGTGCTTTAATATTGGTGATGTAATATGTAACATTAACCAATTCAAAAATTCAATTTGTGATTTCATCTCCATTTTTTTAGTAATCAATCGACATGTTATGAATAACAACTCAATATCATCATAATATTCGATTTGTGGCTTTTATTTTACAAATTAAAGATTTATATCTGTTTTTTTTAATTTCAATAGATTTATATATGTATTAAGTAAAATCAATTATTTAGAGTAAAAGTTTAGAATGGACAATGAGGTAAAAATTGAAAAGCACTAAAATAATGCAATTATTTGGCGTATTAATTACGTTGTTGGTATCACTCTCTGCATCGTATGCAGCTGATACATCGGATTCAAATTCTACTGATGTCTCAAATCAGGTTATGATTGATCCAAGTTTGTCTGATGATTCGGGTTTGTCTGANNCAGTAACTGATGATGATGGTAGTGACTCCGCAACTGACAACAATAATGACGGTACTGACCCAGTTTACTATTCTATGGCAGATAGTGCAACATCTTCTGATGATTCTGGTTTGTCTGATTCTAATACCGATGATGATGGTAGTGATTCAGTAACTGATGACAACAATGACACATCTAACGATAGTACTGATCCTACACTTTATCATGGTGAAAGTGGTAGTAGTGGTAATGGTTCATCTGGGAATTCTCTTGGGGACAGTTTTGTAACGACAAAAACCATCACAGTAACTACATACGGAGATCCACAAAACGCTAAAATACCAATGCAAAAAACAGGAATTCCGTTTTTACCTGCAGAATTAGGTATAATCAGTATAATTGGCGGATTTATGATAAACAGAATTAGATCATAAAATCTTTTATTTCTTTTTTTTATTATTTGCTTTAGTTGATTCAATTGCATCTTTATCTAATTTTAGCATGATTTCAGAACATTGAGCACAGTAAGAAGTATTGTGACGTTTTCGCTGAGTTTCATTGGGAATAAATGATGTATAACATCGTTTACATATTCTCATTGCAGTCCATTTATTAAATCTCATAACAATTCAACTCCACTAATAGATATTATTTTATTATATCTTTTATTGCAGTTACTTTTTTAGAATGTTTAATTTACAATAAATTTTGAATTCTGAAGGTATATTATAATCTGTTCATAAATTTTAAAAAAAAATTATTTACCCTGGTAAAATTGGAGGCGATACCAGGGCAATAATGAGATAAGTAGGCGAAATACCCACCTCACAACTATAACTTTCTTTTAGGTACTTAAATCGATTTTCCCAAATTAAACCCAAATCTTACCCATATATCAAATTTTCCACTTAAAACTCTTCAATAATAATTCGTAAATATATCCCCATCTTTATGATTCTCTTAAAAATCACACTTATCATAATAGACATTTCTAAGAAAAATTATTAAATTTTATTTAACGGTAATCCAAATTATCAAAAAATTAGAATAGAATTATTCACAAATAATATTGTAGTTAAAAAAAGAAAATAAATTAAAATAATATCAATGGATAGGAGGTAGATTGTTGTGTACAATAGGATATTATTGCCAACCGACGGATCTGAAAATGCTAAAAGAGCAGGTAAACATGCTATATGGCTTTCTGATAATAGTGGTGCAGATATAATTGTTTTAAATGTGATTGAACCTTATTATCCTCAAATATCTGCGTTACCTAATTTTAGCGAGGTTATTTTTGATGAATTAAGAGATGAGGGAGAAAATGCAGTAAAATTGTTTAAACAGGAATTGGAATCGAGTCAGTGTAGGGGTATATGTAAAAATATAAAATTAACAACCGAAATTAAAGAGGGTAAGGCATTTGTTGAGATAATAAAATTTATTAAAAGTAAAAATATCGATCTAGTTGTTATGGGTGCGTCGGGTCGGCACGGTGTTGATCGTTTTATGCTGGGAAGTGTTGCTGAGAGAGTTGTTAGAGAAGCAGTTTGTCCAGTATTGGTTGTCAATTAAAAGTAGAATTCCTTATATTCTTATGAAAACCTAGTAAAAGAAAAAAAAATATATATAGACTAAAAAAGCCTATAATTATTTTTTAATAAGCCACATGTAAAGTCCGTAAACAATTAATATTATTATAACGAGCCAAAATAGCCAGTGGAATAACCAAGGTACTGCAAAGGCCAAAATAGCTAGAACCACACCTAATAGAAATGTAATTGCTCCCATAGTACTATCGTTCATAATTTCACCCCACTAAAAAGTAATGTTTATATAACTTATTATACCACCTTTTTTTTTACATGAACTCTAAATCTATTAAACAACATCCAGATTTTTTAGACTTCTGTAAAAGAAGGAACTTAAAAAGTTCCACCATAGTAGATATGTCATAGCTTTACATAAATATACTGATTTAATTGATTTAGATATAGATGAAATGATAGAAGAAGCTGTACCGATCTAAAAGAATTAGGATTAAATAATAGACAAATTGATGCTTTGAGGATAATGGTAAATGAAATAAAATTTTCACCAATGAATTATATCAAAAAACCTTTAAAGTATCTGATAGGACAACTTTACGTGATTTGAAGGCATTAGTAAATAAAAAGCAGATCCTTTCCGAGGGAGAATACAAGGGACTCTAATTAGAATGTATTTTGAGTTATAAACATAATAATTACAAATAAAGACCATTTTAGTAATAATTAAAGACCTTTTAAACTTCCGGGTTCTATTTTACTTTTGTTTTTAGACATCCATAACCATCAAATATTTTTATTTAAGTGTTTAATATTGTATTCAAAAACACCAACAAGAACTTCAATATTTGTAAATAATATTAAAAATATAAAAATAATTTCAATAAGGTGAAAATTGGTGCATTAAGTGTTTATTAATAAATTATTAACATTAGGAGGTTTTTAATTGTCTAATGAAAATCAGCCCAACATAGGAGAGGACTATATTCGTTTTCACAAAGTTATGACTCGTGGTCTTGCTGTGTCCCTTAAGAATATTAATGAGTTTTTGCAGATTGGAGCACTAGAAAAATTAAATCGTGAAGGTTTCATTAAATATGTTCAGAGTTTTTCATCAGTCTTACATGGACATCATCAAGCTGAAGATGAGGAGATATTTCCTTACTTCAAAGACAAATTACTTGAAGTACCATATGAACGATTAATATCAGAACATGAAATATTTAATGAGGGATTGCAAGAAATAAACACTGGAACTGACAATTTAAAGTCAGAAAATGATGAATTGGACTCATTAAAACTATTAAAATCAGGGTTTGATAAGATAGATCAAATATGGCATCCCCATATACAGATTGAGAATACACAAATATATGGAAGAATACGAAGTTTGAACATAGATTTGGAAGAGATGATCAGATTACAAAAAGAAGATAAAAAGTTCTTCCAAAAACACACAGGCCCCGCATACTTGGTGATGCCATTCGTATTATATAACTTATCTCCCGAAGATCGTGCAATATTAACTCAAGGATCTCCAGAGAATGTAACAAAACAACTCTCATCCACCGATTGGAAAGACAAATGGACACCAATGCAACCATTCTTACTTAAATAATGTATATGGCCTACATACCCTTAAGATCGTAGCGATATGACAATTGCAATAAGTATACAGGCAAAATACTATTTAAAAATCAATAGTTTATTTTTTTTGGTCTTCATAGGCCATTATTTAAGAATTAAACTATTTTTTCTATTCCAATTCGTTTATTAAATTTTTAAAACCTTCTTTTATATAGTTGCGTTATTCATTCGGTTTTTGGGGAAGATTTGCATCCTTTGTTTGTTTCTCTGCATAGACTCGTGGCCCATAAAGCATGTATCCGATGCCCACGAAGATCAGGATGAACTCACCAAGTGTAACGGCAGGGGGAGGAGAAACTGTAAAAAAGAACAATGTCTGGTCAGCAGGCGGGACTAGGAACATAAACACTGCACCAATTACAGCCAAGACCCCNNGTATTTCCGGTGAACGAGTCTCGACTCCCAACGGAGTCAACAGAAAACCCAAAATGAAGCCAATACCAAATAAGACTGCCAATATGTGCATTGCACTCATGAAAGGTGCTTTTATTGATTTAGAGTTGTTTTTTTTTCATAAATTACCTCTTATTAATCTCATATTATTACTAATATTAGCATAGAACATAATAAATTTATCGAATTAAAGATTTTGGATACATGGCTCTTGTTATTTTCTCATCATTAATCGGAAGCTAGCGATGAATACAGAAAGAATTAAAAATAGGGGGTTAATGTTTATTTTAATAAATTCATAACTGAGATACGTTGATTGTAATTTCATTCAATTTTACGTGCCCAGGCATAGAAAACTATTTCACTTATATATGTGGCTTTCGAGTTTTTACGTTCTTCTGTTAGACGATCTTCGAGAGTGTTTATATCAATTTCATCTTCTGTTGCAACTCCTGTCTTAATTATACGTGGTAACATGAGTTTAACAATCAGAGCTCTAGGTAAAGGTTTACCAGGAGTTTGGACTATAGCCTCAGCACGAAGTTTTTCGACGGTAAGTCCTTTTGTGTAAGTAGACTCCAGAGATCAAATCCTAAATGAGTGTTGCCTCCTTCACGCTCTACTGTGTCCCATATCCATTTATCTACGTGTTGGTGAAGAGGCATGGGTACTATACTTTTTGAAGAAAGTGTGGAATCACTTTCCTGAAAAATCATTATTCCTCCAATCTTCAACAGTGCAGAAAGCTCAGAGATTATCCTCCTTGGATCTGGCAAATACATTAGTACCCGTCTACCTACAATAGCATCAAACTGATCATTATCAATTGAAAGTGCATTCAAGTCAGATTTAACGAAATCAACATTTTTTAACATATTTTCACTAGCTCGTTCACGAGCAACTTCCAATGCATTATCATTTAAATCCAATCCTAAAACTGACCCTTCAATCCCAACCATATCAGCTAATAAAAATGACACATCACCTCGTCCACAACCAATATCAAGAATAGACAAGAAGATTATATGTAATATTCTCGCACATTATTCATCATTTTACCTCTAAAAATTTCCGTATACATAAATTAAATCATTATCATTAAGTAATCTTATAGTTTGATAATTTTTATAAAATTTTCAATGATTCCTATTAATATTGATCGATCGCTCTTTTGCTTACTTTCTCCTATATGAATTAATTGGATAAGATAAACACTTAAAAAATTGATACAACAACCTAAAGAGCAAATTTGGAAGTATAATTAAGTTTTTATGATAAAAAAATATGAATTTTAAAAAACTTAATAAAATTCTAATATTTAATGTTTGTTCATTTCTAGTAATATTTCGTTTGAGACTTTCAAGAATTTTTCGACAATATTACGATACTTTTCTTCACTTTTTTTTATTGCTTGTTCTGTTTTTTTTCGTTCGGTAATATCTCTGATAATTGCTGAGAAATATGTTGTGTTGTCAGATTCCCAGGCAGATAATGACATTTCAAATGGGAAAGTAGTGCTGTCTTTTCTTAAACCTGTTGTTTGAACTGTTTTGCCAAGAAGGCTGTGTTTTCCACTTACTTCATAATTTTCCAATTCATTTAGATACCCTTTCCTAAATTTATCGGGCATTAACATTGTAAGACTCTTTCCGGATAACTCATCAGATGAATAGCCAAATAGTTTTTTAAAAATTTTATTAAAGAATAAAATATTTCCGTTATGATCAGTTGTAACAATTCCATCAGTAGCAGACTCTGCAAAAGTTCTAAAACGTTCTTCACTTTTTTTTAGAGCAATTTTAGTTTTTTTACATTCTATAATTTCTTTCTTCATTTCTTTTAATTCATCATTACATTGATCTTCAGTTTCCCCTGACATTGAATAAACCTCCATATCCTCAAAAAGTCTTATTCCAAAGCTTTACACTAATAACTAGTATAATTTTCTAAGTAATTATAACTTATTAAAAAAATTACATAGATACGATAAACTAAAAATATATTTTTAAGTATAAATATGCATTATTTATCATTATTCATGATAACAGGGAAATCAGTTATTTTGGAATACGAATCTTGATGATATTATATGTAACAAAATCAATTAGATAATAAAGGTTGGTAAAATTTACAAAATTTTTTTATCATATTATATTTAGGAATATATTTATGAAGGTGTAGTATGACCAAAACTAAAAAGGAAAAGTTAGATGATGTACTAACGGGATTAATACAGGTTGGACAGATAAAAGCATGTGGTATTGTTTCTAAAGAAGGTCTACTTATTAATTCTAGGACACCTCCTGATGTGGATGCTAGAATATTTTCAGCACTCTGTTCAACTATAATGGGGGCTGCAGAGGCTGCATCAGGACAGATGACAACAGGTATAGTATCACAAATTTCTGTTAAAACTGAAAAAGGGACCATTGTACTTATTCCTGCTGGTTTAAAGGCCATATTAACAGTTTTAACTGATCCTGAAGCCCAAATTGGGTTGATATTCTATGAAATGGAAACCCGCGCACTTCAAGTAGAAGAAATTTTAAGGGAAATGTGAATCAAATGAAAAAATCTCATATTCCTAAACTTGACGATTTCATTGGAGGAGGAATTCCTGAAGGATCATCCATTCTATTTTGTGCAGTTCCAGGAGTTGAATGTGAAGCCTTTGGATATCAAATCCTGAATGGTATAATTGAAGATGGGCATAAAGGTTTTATTTTTACCAATGTTTCTGAACCTAATGACATAATATACGAGTTCAACCAATATGGATGGAACCTAGAAAAATATCTTGAAGAAGAAAAAGCTTTCTTTGTAGATGGAAGCTCAAATTTCATAGGATTGCCACCAACGGGTAAGTATTCAATTAATGAACTTTCCCAAATAGAAGGAATTGTACTCAAAGCCATTGATGATGTATCAAATGGAGTTGGAGTAATAAATAATTTATCTACACTAATTGATTACCTTGAGGAAGATAAAATAATTGAGATTCTCGATAAATGGAATAAGCGTGCAAAGGCAAATAATACCATCCTAGTGTACATATTCACCAAATGGGGCTACGAACAAAAACTTATCAATACCATAAAGAACAGTGTTGATAGTATAGTCAGTTTAACAAGTATTGAAGAACGTGTAATTATCGGACAAGGTTTCATGGTTACCAGTGCATCATGGACAAAACCTCAAAATAATATGGTACTATTTTTCGTTTTACAACCCGGTGGGGTAAAAATATATATTCCAAAAATTTTGGTAACAGGGCCTTATAATGCTGGAAAATCAAGTTTTGTCAAATCCATATCAAAAAGATCTGTTTCAGTCGAAAGAATGGCTTTAGAAAAATTTCCAACTACCATTGCTATGGATATTGGCCATGTAGATCATAATGGTTTTGTTGCAGATATCTTCGGAACTCCTGGTCAAGAGCGTTTTGACCTTATGTTAGACGTGCTATCCAAGGAAGCTGTTGGAGCATTTATAATAGTGGATTCAAGTGCTCCTCAAACATTTGCACGGGCAAAGGAAATGATAAACAAAACTCATGCTAAAGCAATTCCAAAAATAATAGTTGCCAACAAACAGGACATGCTTGGAGCATTGTCTCCTGAACAAATCAGAGAAGCAATGAAACTTGATAAGAATATTCCAATAATACCAACTACAATAACTGAGAATATAGGTGTAGAAAAAGCACTTGATGCTCTATTAAAGCTCTTATACGGCGATACAAAATGATCCCACGTATTGAATCAGGAATACCAGAATTTGACGAACTCACACTCTCTGAAAGTGGTATGGGTGGAATCCCAGAGAACTCATCAACTTTAATATATGGTCCTCCAAAAACGGGCAAATCAATATTTAGCTATCAATTCACATATCAAGGACTTTCAAATGATGAGCCATGTCTTTATATTACTACTGACCAAGGTCTTAATCAGTTAAAAAATAATATGTTTGATTTTCAGATGCCAATTGAAAAATACATCGAAGATAAAACTTTATTTATAATTGACACTACTTCAAATATCTCAGAAGGAATGCAAACTAAAACAGAAACTATTGTATCTTCCGATATTAACAATCCCACAGATATCATGGTTAAAGTCGGTTCAGGAGTTAAATATATCTGCAAAAAATATCCGAGATTCAGATCTGTATTAGATTCTTCTACTACTCTTTTAGCATACAATGATACTATGTTGATTTTACGTGTTTTAAAGGCTTATTTAATGAGAGTAAATGGGGTAGGTGGGACACCAATAATTACATACACAGAAAATTCTGCAGATATCATGATTGAAACAATGCTCAAATCCATGGTGGACAATATTATAAAATTAGATGGAAAAACAGTTATTGTTGAAGCCATGAAGGGTATAGGAAAAAGAAGTGCAAAATACAAAATCAAAGACCATGGCATTATATTGTGAACTATTCAGGTCCTTAAAATATTTGTTAAACCGTTATGTGAGGTGAATTTAGTTATGATCAAAACTATTGAATCTGGAATTCCAGGATTTGATGAACTTACAGTATCTGAGATCACAAAAGGTGGAATTCCAGAAAAATCAAGTACGTTAATATATGGTCCACCAAAAACTGGCAAATCGATATTTTGCAACCAATTCACATACCATGGACTTTTGAACTTAGAACCTTGTCTTTATGTGACCACTGATCATGGATTTAAACAAGTTCAAAATAATATGATGGAATTTCAATGGTTCATCCAGAACTATATTCAAAATCAGAGTCTTTATATTATTGACGGAATCTCACAGCTTTCAGGCAAAAAAATAGAAGATACTAATAACATAAAATCATCTTTTGTTCGTAATTCTTCAGATATGATGGTTAAAATTGGTATTGGAACAAGATTTGTATATAAAAAATCGAATCACTTCAGATCTACACTTGATTCACTTAACACACTATTTGCGTTCAATCCACAACAAATGGTCATAAGAGTATTAAATGCTTACTTAAGAAGAATCACAGAAGCAGGAGGTACAAGTATCGTAGCTTATACAGAAGGAATAATCAATCCAAACACAGAAAACATGTTAAAATCTCTATTTGACAATACCATAAAGTTAGATGGGCAAAATATACAAATCAAATCCCATTTTGAAGAGGAGGAAGAACTAATCAATTATAAATCAACATACAAAATTACAAATAAAGGAATTGTTGTAAAAAAAGAATAATTTTTATAGATATCCATTAATTAATTTAAAAGAAAAGAAGATTTGATTTCCAAAGATAATTTGTTCAAACAGCTGATTATTAAAGGTAATATCACTTCAAGGGCTTCTTTAATTTATATATTAAACCCTTTGGTTTTATTAATCGATAAAAACTAAGAGCAAAAATTGCAGTTACAATAAATGAAATTATAGTCACAACACCCAAATAAACTATAAATGGCTTACCAAATATTTGATACAGAGCAATACTAACCATAATTCCTTCCTCCAAGTAAATTAAACTTTTCATAAAGTTCACATAATTCCCCATAATTATAATCAAAGTAATTATCTAATCTAAATTCTAAAAATTAGCCAGAATAAATCGGAGATGAATAATTCCCATAGTTTAGAGTGTTTGAGAACTATAATGAATTATTCTCGGGTTATTTTGTAAAGGATACTGAGTGCTACTAGTTGGGTCATGTTCACTAAGATGAATACAATTTGAGGTC
>PLTK01000006.1 GCA_003164415.1 Methanobacterium sp.
AAATGCAAAATAACTGCAAGGGCCAAGGTAAACCCAACAGAAGACCGAGATAAGGTTATTAATGCCATATCTAACATTTTTAAATTTGATGAGCTTGAAATTGGAGAAGGATATGTAAGTGTGACAGGTGAAAATGAATCACTTTTAGATCTACGTGAATCCCTTAAAATCAGGAAAATACGTGATACAGCCCAAAGAATATTTATAAATGGTACAGATGGAAATAAAATTAGCTTTTCATTGAGTAAACAAGCTGCACTTGTATCAACACCAAACTTTGTTGACAAGGGTATGTCAATCCTGGGAGAAATCGATGTTACCATTGAAACTGATGATGTTGAAGGTTTCATAAACTGTATGACAGACAAATAATTGGATTGTAAATATTAATTTATAATAAAAAATATAAATTTTTTAAGAAATCCCAATTTTTTTTATATCAAATCACTTTTTTTCAAGTTCAGCTTTGGTTATTAAAAGGTAACCGTTGTCTCTGTCCCAAACATTTGATGATTCAAGAATTTTTATATGTTTCTTAAAAATTGGACAGTCAAGTACCAAAGTTTCTGCTTCACCGCCTTCAAATGCCATGTGCATTCCATATTTACTGTGTAAGGTAATTATTTCATCCAACAATTTAATGTCTATTTTTCTTCCTAACCATGATTCATCAAGACCCTCTGCAGATACACTAGTTATTATAACTTCAAATCCTAAATTAATAATCTCTTCCATATACTCTTTGGGATCAAGATGCCAAAGAGGTGCTTTAGATACAAGTCCTATATCAGTACATAGCTGGTCAATTCTAGATTTTTGGTACTCCGATGCAAGTGCACCGGCAAATATGGCTTCAACACCTTTATTTTTCAAGTCTTTTAAAACAGCCTTTAAATCATCAAGCTCCTCTTCTTTTACACCATTTGTTTTTGCTTTGATGAGTGGAATTCTCATGGCTTCAGATGAAAGTTCTGTGATGTGTATGTTTGGTACATGGAACATGTATGATTCAGGGTTGTCTGATATCATAGAAACTAAATATTCAACATTATAACCTTCTTCAATGGCTTTATAAATTGCCATTGTACTATCTTTACCGCCTGAAAAGAGCACTGCTGCATTCATTAAATTTACACCTTTGATCATTATTTTAATATTAATATTTTTTTGATTAAATTTGATTAAAAATAAAATATATTTCCTATTTTCTAAATTCTGTTATCTTTCTTCTTACCCTTTGTAATACACTTAGGATACTGTCTATAAACATTCCAGAAAGTCCTGTTAACACACCAATAAATCCACAGAAAAGTATTATGTTGGATTTGTTAGGCATTATACTGGATATTTCTTGAAGATTATTAACTGATGGACCAGATACATTGGTTATTACAACTTCTTCCTGTGGAATTTGTGCCAATATCTGAGCATACGTAGATGATTGTACTGCCATTGTAACATTCACAACACTGTAACTTATACTCATACCACTAATATACATCATCCATGTTTGAAGATTGTTTATAGTATCTACTGGGTCGGTATTATTTTTTATCTCTAGTATCATTGTATCATTTGTTGGCATTTCAACAGAAGTCACATTACTATCTTGTTCAGGTATCTTTGTAATGAAATAACTTTGTGAACTGTTTGTCATGGGATCTGTTTTAATTGTTATGCCATTACTTTGAATACTCTGAACCCCATTAATTTTACTAATATTTTGAATAAAATCAGATACATTGACATCTGTTGAAACATTCATACTTACCATATCTGTGCCAGACGATGTACCAGTTATGATTGAACTTGCAATAACTGGAATATCATCAAAAGCTGGAGCTATAAAAAATGCACCACCTACTGCTCCAACAGTAAATCCTAGAAATATTACAAATAATATGTTTCTTTTCCCAATTAAGGGTGTTAAAAGAGCTGCTGAAAATATAAAGACTAATAGGAATATGAATAGTCCTATCATCAATATAACTGTTAATGTATCCATGTTTTAATCTCTGATCTTATTGCTAATAAACACTTGTCAAATAAAAATATTTGAAATATAAAAATAAGTTTTATTAATTTATCTGAATAATTGCACCAGAATCATCTATATAAACTGTTTTTGATGTACTGTTTAGAGTTATAGGAACAGCCCAAGCAGAATATATTGTTCCATTAATATTAAGATTATTTTGATATGTTGGAGTACCAATGGTGTAGTTTGGAAAGGCGTTCAGTGCTATATTTTTAGCTTGATCCGCTGTCAATGTAAAGTTTCCACTGGTGGTTGAATTATTTGATGTTGAATTATTAACTGCTGGTATAGAATATGGTATGGGAGTTGCAGGAGTGAGAGATACTTGATTTGATTGTAAACTCGGTTCTGGAGTTCCATAAAATGGTATAAAATATGCATAGAGAATTATCATTAAAACAACAATACCAATACCTATTAATGCTTTTTTTTCCCAACCATCTTCCAAGTCCATAATTACCATTTATTTATGTTGTATATAATTTAATCGGAAAATTAACTTATCTGGATCACACCATTTACATTAGTAACTTGATAACTTTTGTTATTGTTAAGGGTTGTTGTACCAATAAATTGTGTGGGGATTACATTAATAACCATATTAGTTGTACCCGTAGTAACTGTAATAACTCCCATAGTGGTACCGTTAGCTGTTGTGTTACTTGGTGTCGCAGTAAATAAAAATGGATAAGTAGTACTGTTCATTCCAGAGTTAAGAGTTGAAAGGTTCATGATTATTGAATAGCCATTACCATTAATATAAACAGTGTTCACTGTTTCTGCTATTTTCTCACCCATTATTTTAGCTCCAGCAACATTTGAGGATTGTGTTTCAGCTTGGTTACTTCCAATTACACTGACAAGACTTCCTATTACTATGATAGCAATGAGGGTTACAAATATAAATTCTGCACTTGCTTGTCCTTTATCGTCAGATAACATAGTTTTCCTAATAAGTATACGAAAGACCTAAATATGAATTATAAGCTGAGTTGGATGAAACATATAAGGGTGTACCTAATGGTGTTTGCATAACAGAGCCATTAACTGTTATGGTATGGCCTGGTGTATCAGTAAAGTATTCATGATCTATCATAGATGAGGTAGTTCCCTCATTTTCTTGAGTTGGATTCCACAATATAAATGTACTCATCCGTGTATTTGGTGCACTGTTAGAAGATGTATTAGTTTGATTTTCAAGTCTATCAAAAAATGAAAGACCATAATTGTCAGGGAAGTAATATGGTAAATAACCAAAGTCTGATTGATTTGAACCTATAAGACATTCAGCTAAATAATCCAATTTACCTGTAGATTTGTTGTCTGCAAAATGAAGATCATTGGTAACTCCATTGAAACTGAATGATGATGTAAAATAGGGATATTTATAAATAACCGAGCTGTTTCTTCCCTTTGAGTTAACCCATATATATGGATCTTCTAACTTTTCAATTGAGATATAAGCGTTGATAGGTGGTGTACTAAAAGTTGAAGATTGATTGTTTGTGGAAGATGTCTCGTTAACTTGTACAGCGACAGATGTTAAGGTGATATTAAATCCCCAAGGATCACTTTGGACAATTCCTATATTCGAAGAGTTGAATATATTAACTTGACCTGTACCACTTTGATTTATTACATTACCGTTTATTGTTATTATTCTACCAGTTTGATTTTCAAGGACTCTGCAAGTGTTGGTAATATTTAGATTGATCATGTTGAGTGTATTAGTTTTTATATATGTTCTACTATCAGAAGGATTAACTGGTCCACCGAAAAATGGATCATTATCACCTGAGTAACTATCTATTACTGTCCTTGTTGCATTAAATGCAGCATTTCTACCTGCATCTTGAGTATCTTCGGTTATAGCTTCAACAATGTTTGAAGCAATTTCAGATGTTACATCACCCCCAATAGCAATTGAAGATATGGTATTAACTTCATTTACTATGCTGCTAAATGACACAGCTATTATGATCACAGGTATAAAAAGTAGAAATGTTAAAGGGGTGAAAATATATCCTTTATCTTCCATGTTACCAATTTCCTATTGTTCATATAATTCAAGTCTTACTGGAATAGCACTAGGTACATCTCCAGTAAATAAAGTACTGTTTCTTACTAAGCTCATATTAATATTAGTAATTCCTTTACTACTCAAATCAGTTAATAATGCAGTGACTGCATTATTTGCTGCAGTTACTGGATCTTGTGCATATCCAGTTGCCCAAACATTATCAAGGAATTTAGGATACACAATAGCTAGCCTGGTACCCGAAAATAATATTGGATCTCCTGTATAACCATATGTTGGAGGACTAGATGAACCTGAACCAGATTCATAGGCAAGAGAAGGAGTTACACTAACTGTCAATGTGTAATTTCCAGGTTTTAGTTGGTAAGTGACTCCGGGTTGTACGTTTGTTGTCATTATTTGTGTCAAATTACTATCAAGGTCGCCTAAATTTAGGACATAAGGAATTGGTGAAGGAGGTTTGTAGAGTACTGAACTTCCTCCTGTACTGTTTTTAACAGTAACTGTAATGTTTCTGGTGTCTGAACCTGCCCCTATAAATAAAAATGCATTACCTGCATCTTGATCTATATGAAACGGTTCATTCTGGGTCTCTGTTGTTACTTTCTGGTAATTAGACATAGTACTATTTTGATAACTGTTAAATGGAAATGTATCCCATCTAATAGGTAATCCACTAAATGTAATTGTAGAGTAGCAACTTTGAAGACCAACTAAATCAAAATCTCCACCATTTGAATCATCCCATGTTATTATTCTAACCTCATTATGTCCTTGTTGAAGATAAGGTTGAATATTTATAATTCCCGGAACGTTACCATACCCTCCATCAGATCGTGCTGTATAGGCGCTGCCAACAGTAGGATTAAATGAGGAAAAAACAGTAATCCATTGGTTGCTTATAGCAGGTTTAACTTGAACAACAGCACCATCCTCACCTCCAAATGCATTTACAACAGTAAAAGCATCAAAAAGTCTGTTTCCAGGAGGGTAATATAAGTCCTGAACTGTTGCAACAGCTGATCCAACTCCTGATGATCCAGAGTTAGCATTAGGTATGTTAGTAAGTTCAAATGGTGTACTATTATCAAAATCTGTACTGTTTACAGTAGTCCAAGAAAATACTTTAACAGTATTATTACTAGTCACCGTTCCTGTTGCTAAGTTGAAATTTGTAATAGATTTATCACTACCTATTCCTGCAATGTTTGGGAAATATGTTGTGGTGTTTGATATTCCCTGAGGAACTGGTATGCTTGTTGAATAATTACCTAAAATAGTAAACCATGGCATGTTATGAGTATTAGTTGCGTTGAATTGAATATAAAAATTATTTGCAGCATTACTAATTAAAGTGGAAGTATTAATATTTTGCAAATAATTGTATATAGGACCTTGAGCTGAACTGTTGTACAAATATGTAAAACTTGTATTTTTAATATAATTGTTGTTATTATTTATAACAACATCTGCATTGTATGTGGTATTACCATTTACTGTGCTACTACCAAATGCAGATCCTAATAACATTTGCGCACTGTTAACAGTTCCAGGCATAGAAAATACTATTGGTACTGCAACATTAGAATTGACATTTGTGCCACCCCAAAATTTATCACCATTTAAACCATTAGTATGCCATGGATCAAAATTCTTCAAATAATTGTGGAAATTCCATAATGTGGTTACATCAGTTGTATTTATGTTTTGGAATATAACTTGATCCTGTTTATAATAAGCTCTGCCCATCCATCCTTCTTGAGGCCCAGAAATTACCTTAATACTGGTAGCAACATCAGTATCAGTTAAAACTCCATTACTATTCGCGACTTCATTGTCTCCCACATATAATCTATAACCAATATTACTTGGAATTAAAAGTGAAAGAGAAGTATTTAAAGTATTTTGAGCTTGAAGATGTTCAGCAGTAGAATTATTACCAGTATATGCATATTCCACTGCAGCTTCTCTAAGTGCCCCATTTTGATCCATGGTTTCTAATACACTATCTGCAAGGGTTTGTAAATGTTGATGGTTTTCTCCTTGAAAAATCGGAAGAAGTCCATATGTAACAACAGATGATGTTAAAACTATCATTACTACCAAAGCTAATGCAGCATCCATTGTAAATATAAAACCTTTATCGTCCATTTTATTAACCTTTTGACCATAGATAAAATGTAAAATTGCAATATTGTGGTATAACAGTATTAGCATTTATTGAATTAGCAGTAACACCAGTAGGAGCTTGTACTATATAAAAGTCCATTGAACTTGGGAAAGAACCTGAAGCATTCAATGATACAGTATTATTAACGGGAGTAGTACCATTAAATTTTAGAAATGTTGAATTAATTTGGGTTGCATTATTATTATTTCCATTTACTAAATTATTGATATTAATCGCATTGTTATTGATGCTAACAGATGCAGATTTGAAATTTGTTACATTACCAAAATAAATCCAGTAGGTATAGGTTTGATTAGAGAATGAAGTTGTTTGGAAAGATGGAGCATTGTAATTCCTTACACCTCCAGTGTAAAGAATTTGACCACCTACTAACTCAGAAACGATTTTAAATTGGGAAGTTTGAACAACTCTTTGAACCCTTACAACATTAGTTGCATTACTAGCGCTGCTTCCAATAAATTTTATGGGTATTGATGATCCAATAGTTGAAACAGTCATATTAAAATTGTAATCATTTCCTATTAACTGTTGTATTTCTGGTGCAGTGATGGCATTAAGTTTCACAGGATCTATCGTGCCTTGCATGGATGAATTTGTATTAGTATTATACTGTGCGAGTCCAACTATATTGGGATTTCCATTTAATTCCCAATTTGTAGGAGTTCCTGAGGTTTCTAATAATGTACTCACAGCATCTCCTGCTGCACGATCCATAGAACTTCTGAAAACAGTATCTTCAGTTTGATATATTAGATTGGTCATATCTGCAGCAACAAATCCTAATATTATTGTAATTGGAATTAAAGCAAGTAGAAGATCAAGAGATATTGCGAATCCCCTTGAATCATCTGATAATAGTGGCAAATTATTACTCCCCCAATTAAGTACTGTTATAACTATGATATTTACTATATCACGATAATATTTATATACCTTTCTAAAATGTCTTTTGAACTATGATTATAATTTTAATAGATTATTAATCAAATATAAAACTCTTACAACTATTAGAGTATTAAGTTATTCTATTAAATAGTGTAAACTAAAATTAATTATATTCTTTTTAGAGTTTAATCATAGATAATTCCTTATTATCCAATTCGTATTATAGGAATAGAATAGAAAAAAATATACTACAGCAAATTAATTAATCAATTAATACCTAAAAAAAATTTTAAATAATTAGAATATTTAGGGAAAATATTAAAAGGGTATATAAAATGGATCAAAGAGCACAAATATCAATTGAATATATACTTTTAGTTGCAATTATACTTTTAGTGGTGCTTGTTTTTTCTACATTAATATTTGCTGAAAACGAACAGAACACTGTTGCCACTGCAGCCCAGTTAGGAGCTTCCAATGCTAGTTCAATCCTTGCTTATACAGATACATCCCAATCTCCTATAAAGGTAACTTATGTAACTATGACCAATAGTAATAATAATACCATAAATTTGGTAATACATTTTTCAAGACCAATTACAAATCAGACCCCTATTTTGAATAGTATTGCTAATTCTCTCAATAATACACTCAATAGTACCTCATATAATCAAACTATAAATATGATCCAAACCAGCACGAGTTTAACATGGACCACACATAGATACACTTATTACATCACCTTAGGTTAAATTCGAATAAATTGTATTATCTATCAGGAAGTGGGATAATTAAGGAAACAATCGATATCAATAAAACTGAAGATATCCAAACCCGTAAACCTAAAAAAAAGAATGTTTGGGGCATATATATCAGCTTATGCTTCATAATAATAGGTATAATATGGTACGGAGTTAATATTGGAATTATTCCATTAACGTTCATACAACAACAGGCAGGGCCTATTATCATAGTTGTTATTGGCATTGTAATCCTACTTAAATCTTGATGAGATAAATTTATTTTCAATTACTGATATATTTAGATAAGTTAAATTTAAAAAAAATAGAAATAATTCTATATAAAAAAAGGATGTAAAAACTATGAAGGATCTATTGAAAAAACTTGCAGATGCACATGGAGTCTCTGGATTTGAAGATGAAGTTCGAAATATCATGATAGATGAAATAAGGGATTATGTTGATGATGTGGT
>PLTK01000089.1 GCA_003164415.1 Methanobacterium sp.
ACTCCAGCAAGATCGATACGGATGATAATTGTCTCATCTGTCTCGATTATATCTTTACCTGGAAGAAAGGTGTAGTCAACTATTGTTTTTTCTATGTCATTTTTAATGCTTTCAATGGTACATGCAGTATCCTCTAGCATCTTATCTATAAATCCTTTACTATCCATTCTTTTTTTCATATTTTTAGCCTCATTTTTGAGTCGATATTATATTTACCTTTGGTAACTATAAAGCTTTCGTTTTAAACATGTGCATGTAAGTGTAATTTATCTTAAAATTTATGTTGAAATGAAATAAGCCCCAATCAAAATTTAAAAAACAATTAGATAAATTAAATAGATATATTAATAGATATTATGAGTAAATAATGGAGGGAAAGAAATGCCAGTAATAACAATAGATGGGCCTAAAATGAGTAAAGAACAAAAATCTAAACTTGTGGCAGCGTATGCAGAATCTGCTAGTGAAATAATGGGACTTCCAGTAGATGCTATGGTCATAATTATTAGGGAAGTTGAAGGAGAGAATGTTGGAGTAGGTAACAAACTCCTTTGTGACAGATAAACAATTCATATATAAAATATTTTTTTTCTAAAAAATTGAATAGTTTTTAATTTTATTTGAATATATACACCATTAAATAATTGTGATTTGGTATAAACAAAACTTTTTTATAATATGATATAAACATTAATTAGGATAACACATGAAAGCAATAAAAAAATTAGATACTAAAAGTACAGCACAGTACAAAATATTTTCATCCGATAATAAGGTAGATGTTGTAAAGGGACAAGTTAAAGTAAAGATTCTTGATTCATTATGTTTGAACAACATGAGTTTTAATGAAATTGTTGAATTAACTGGAAAGGCCAAACCAACAGTTTCCCAACATCTTAGAGAACTTGTGGACGAAGGACTAATTAAATCCACCAAGGATCCAAATGATGCAAGAAGAAAGATATTCTGTATAAACGCTGAGTTTTTAGGGGATTTATCTAGAAATAAAGAATCTAAATTTGATATAGATGAATACTTCTCAAAACTTCCACAGCTTAAAGATCCATTCGAATTCTACAGATTAATTTTACGTTCTCTTAGGGCCGAATTTTGGAATGAAGGAATTAATATCGACCCAATACTTCACAATGCCGGGAAAAGAGTAGGCGACGTATTTTATGAAGAGCTAAAAAGTAACGATCTAGACACCCTACTAGAAAATATTTCAAAATTTTGGGAAAATAAACAGTTGGGACAGGTAGAAGTAACAAAACATAATCCACTAACAATTTGTGTATATGATTGTTTTGAATGTAAAGATCTACCAGAAATAGGCAAACCTGCTTGTTCTTTTGATTCAGGAGTTCTAGATTCAATTTTTTCCAGATATTTTAATCGACACATAACAACCAATGAAACAGAATGCTATGCAATGGGAAATGAATGTTGTACATTTGTAATTGATTAATGAACAGCATTTTATATACCGTGCTAAAATTTTTTTTTGATCATAGTTCTAAGGGCACCTTCAACCAATAAAATCAAATTCTATAAACAAGATATATTATAACAACATTCTGTACTAGATAATGGATTAATTTCTTTAATGGAATTTAGGTGAAAACCATGAAAAATCCAGAAGAAAGTGTTTCTAAAAATAGATACAATCATTTGAAGGACGAAAAAAGTCCTTATTTAATACAACATGCGACAAATCCTGTAGATTGGTATCCTTGGGGTGAAGAAGCATTTAAGAAAGCTGAACAAGAAGATAAACCTATTTTTTTATCAATTGGATATTCTACATGTCATTGGTGTCATGTCATGGCCCATGAATCATTTGAAAATCCAGAAATTGCTACTCTTTTAAATCATGTATTTGTTCCAATTAAAGTTGATCGAGAGGAACGACCTGATATTGATGGTATTTACATGACAGCATGTCAGATAATGACTGGAACAGGTGGTTGGCCATTAACTATTATAATGACCCCTGATAAAAAACCATTTTTTGCTGGCACCTATTTTCCAAGTGAAAGCGGATTTGGTGCAATTGGTTTGAAGGATCTGATATTGAATGTTCAAGATATTTGGAAAGATAACAGGCCAGAGGCACTGAACTCCAGTGAACAGATAGTAAATGCACTCCAAGATGTTTCAAAATCAGGAAAAGGAGAATATCTTGGAGAAAAGATACTAGATATTACTTATGATGAACTTTCAAAGGTATTTGATGATGAAAATGGAGGATTTGGAGATTTCCAGAAATTTCCAACCCCCCACAATTTAATGTTCCTTTTAAGGTATTGGAAACGTACATCAAATAAACATGCGTTGTACATGGTCACCAAAACCCTTGATTCAATGGCAATGGGTGGTATCTTCGATCATATTGGGTTTGGATTCCACCGTTACTCTGTAGATAAGGACTGGCTGGTACCGCACTTTGAAAAGATGCTTTATGATCAGGCATTAATTTCAATGGTTTACACCGAGGCTTATCAGGCAACGGGAAACCAGTATTATAAAAAAATCGCAGAAGAAGTATTAGAATATGTTCTTAGGGACATGAGTTCACCCAAAGGTGCCTTCTATTCGGCTGAAGATGCCGACAGTGAAGGAATTGAAGGTAAATTCTATGTGTGGACAGCTGAAGAAATAAAAAAAGTTCTTGATCACGACGATACAGAATTTATATCGTTTGTTTTTGATATAAAGGTTGTTGGAAATTTTAATGATGGTTACACCCAAAAATCCACAAACAATATTCTACATATGAAACATGGCATAAATGAACTTACTGATATATTAGAACTATCTAAAACTGAAATAGAAGATAAAATCGAAACTATACGTATTAAACTTTATAATGAACGTGAAAAACGTGTACATCCACATAAAGATGATAAGATATTAACTGATTGGAATGGATTGATGATTGCGTCTTTATCCATTGCTTCACAGGTATTTAATAATGAAAAGTATTTAAAAGCATCAAAGACTGCAGCAGATTTTATACTCCAAAATCTTTTAATTGATAATAAGCTAGTGCACAGATACCGTGAAGGTGATGCCGGCATAGTGGGTAACTTAGACGATTATTCATTTATGATCTGGGGTTTACTGGAATTGTACACAGCAAGTTTCGATATTAAATATTTGAATGCTGCAATAAACCTTAATAAAACTTTAATAAGCTATTTCTGGGATGAGAAGAACAATGGATTTTATTTCACAGCATCAGATTCTGAAAAAATACTTATACGTGAGAAAAAAATTTACGATAGCGCAACACCCTCAGGAAACTCCGTTGAATTATCTAATTTGATACATATATCCAGGTTAACTGATGATCCCGAGCTTGAGAAATTAGTAGTTAAGATGGAAACTTCTTTTTCTGAGGATGTTGAAAGATTACCCACAGGCCATACATATTTTATTACAGCTGTGGATTTCGAAGTTGGACCATCCTTTGAAATTGTAATAGTAGGAAAATCTGGAGCATTAGATACCCTAAACATGTTGAACACTATAAAAAATTATTACATACCCAATAAGGTCATAATATTTAAGGATCAAGATAATCCTGGTGATATGAATAAAATTGCCGAATCAATGAGATATAAGAAAAGTATTGATGGTATGGCAACTGCATATATCTGTACTGGGGATAGTTGTAAACAACCCACAACAGATGTTAATGAGATGTTAAAACTATTGGGAGTGGAATTAAATACCAAATGATTTCATTAAGTGGATATAAAAGGAAACTGGTGATTTGTGAATGATATAATAAATTAGCATTCTAAATTGGGTGGTAGGGTTTATCATTCAGTTTTTAAGTATTCAATACCATTATCTTTTCCAACAATGACCTCATCAACAATTTGGGAAAATATACCATTTTCAACCACTCCTGGTATTGTATTTAGTTCTATTTCCAGTTTTTTAGGGTTTTTTATGGTAAATTTTACGTCGTAGATAAAATTTCCATTATCTGTTACAACAGGACCATCCTTCCTTTCAGCCATTCTCAATTGTGGTAATCCTCCCATGTCAACAAGGTGTTTCTTTACTGTTCGGGTTGCCTGGGGAATCACTTCAACTGGTACTGGAAAACTTCCTAGTCGTGATACTATTTTACTTCCATCCACAATTACAACAAATCGTTTAGCTGATTCATCAACTATTTTTTCTAGTGTGTGTGCTGCTCCCCCACCCTTTATTAAATTTAATTCGGGATCAACCTCATCTGCACCATCAACTGCAATGTCAACATCGTGTTCTTCTAGGGTGGTTATTTGTATACCCAAATCTCTTCCAAGAAAAAAGGATTGGTAAGATGTTGGAACACCTAATATTGTAATATCTTCATTTTTAATCCTTATACCCAGTTTTTCAATGAAATAGTGGGTTGTTGATCCAGTTCCAAGCCCTACTACATCTCCATCTTTAACAAGTTTAGCTGCTTCGTATCCAACTCTTTTTTTTATATCCATAAAATTTCCCCATTAAACTTGTTTTATAATCAATATTTTAAAAGCACCATGTTTAGATCGTTGCCTTTAGGACATTTTTCTCTGGGTTTTCCCATGTTTCTAATGATTTTACACTTGTCTTCCAGGTAAAGACCCTCTGGAAAACACATATCCCTAAGTGAACATTTTTCATCACATTCTGGAGGGTTGAAAACTATTTTTGATCCTTCAAATGATGTTTTAGCATCGATCAATCCTCTTATATATGCTTTTTCAACTTCTACTACCTTTACCTTACCCCCCTCATGGATAAGGCACGGTTGTTCTCCACTTTTTACATTCTTAATAATGTACATTCTCCCTACTTCAAGGGTATCTATACATGTATTTTTAAATCTGCATCCTTCACATTCTGATGAAGCCCCGTAATGCATAAATTTCAGTCCTTTATTTGCGAGGCTCTTGCCTATAAGCGTTATCATTATTTATCACCTTATAAATGGGTTTTCATCCAAGTTTTAAATTTGTTAATTTAATTGATAATTATGGAAATTAATATTAAATTTAATAAAATATTTCATTAAGATTTTGTATATCGTTCAGATTATATAAATAGATATAATTATGAATCATTGTTAAAAAATGGTGAGAATGAATTGGATAATTTATGATTAATATCCATTTTGAAATTCTTAAAAAAAATATGAAAATTCTATTTTACTTATATTACACCGGTATTGAATGCTAAATTTTCGGCTGCTTCTTCAGTAAGTCCCCTATCACTTAATATGGTATATCTTTCACTTCGAATTGTATGTGCCATTTTAAGGGCTTCTATCACATATTCCGGTTCTATACCCATCTCTTTAGCGGTTGTTGGTGCTTTTATAATTTTAAGTGTGTCCCTTATGAACTTCCAGTCGCCACCATGTAGATACATCATCATTATGGTGCCTACACCACATTGTTCACCGTGTAATGCAGGTTTAGGTGCAATAATGTCCAGTGCATGACTGAATTTGTGTTCTGATCCACTTGCAGGTCTGCTTGTGCCCGCTATACTGATGGCCATACCGCTACTTATCAATGCTTTTACAACCAACCCGGCACTTTCGGTTAAACCTTCTTTAATTGCATCTGCAGATTTAATGGTCATTTTTGCAGTCATCATAGCTAAAGCCGCAGCAGAATCACTGTAATCTTCATTTAAAAGTCTATGGGCAAGTTTCCAATCTAATATGGCTGTGTAGTTTGATACTATGTCACCACATCCTGCAGCGAGTAGTCTAAAAGGTGCTGAGCTTATAATCTTGGTATCAGCAATAACTCCTATCGGTGGTTCAGCTTTCAAAGAAACACTGCCACCTTCATTCTTTATGCTAGCTCTTGGTGATGCTATTCCATCATGAGATGCTGCGGTTGGTACGCTTATGAAGTTAACACCAGATCGGGTGGATGCAAGTTTAGCCACATCAATAACTTTACCTCCCCCCACACCCAAAACAATGGAACAGTTCCGTATCAATTCCTGAACTTCTTCAACCGAATCCCCGGAAGCATGTTTAATTGTAATATCTTGAACTTCAAATCCTTCATCTAATAAACTATCAATAGCTGCTTCTCCAGCTATTTTACGTGTATTAGGTCCTGTTACTACCAAAACTTTACCTTCAAGTCTTAAATTTTTGCATATAATACCAGTTTCATTAATTACTCCAGCTCCTGTGTGAATCTCCCTTGGCAGTTGAATCTTTCTCACATCCATGTTATCAATAACTCCATTCCATCATCAAAATTTGTAATGTAGGATCATGTAATAATTTTATTATTAAATGATCAGAAACCAGATCATTTTAGTATTGTCTACATTTCTACGAATGTTATGTAGTGTAATGTTAAATAATGTAAATGATAAGTATTCATGTAGATATTTAATTTATTCATATTAAAATCCTTTCAAATATTTTGCATTAATTTACATAAAAAAATTAGATATTGAAGGATATAGATTAAAAGTTAAAAACATCAAAGTATTAATTGAATAATTGTGTGGTAAAATTATATTTCGTTTAGTTAAAGTCAGGAATTTATAAAATAGTTCAATTAATACTCTTGAATAATTTAATGTATTTAGATGTTAATCTGTTTATATAATATTTTATAATATTGAAACAGTCACA
>PLTK01000059.1 GCA_003164415.1 Methanobacterium sp.
GGAATATAACAAGAATTAAGACGAGAATGCCTTATACAACATTCTCAACCTATGAATCTATGGAAGCTATTCTATTATACCTAAAGAGTTCCCTACTATAGAAGATGAGTATCTATTCCGAAGCCAACAAACAGATAAACAAATCTCACGTAAAACATTTGGCAACCAATTTAATATAATAAATTATCGTGCAGGATTTGGAAAAGTAGATAGACAAATATTTTTCAGGTCCCATAATCTAAGGAAATATTTTACTAATGTACTACACAAAAACAAAGTAACAAAAGAACGTATAGACTGGATGTTAGGACACCAAATAGATAGCACAAGCGATTCATACTTCAAAAGTGACATAACAGACTTAAAAGAAGAATATATTCGTTGCATACCAGATCTTAGTATGAGAAAAGTACAAAGTATTCAAAGTCCTGAATTTATACAAGTTCAAAGTGAATTAAATGATACTAAAGAACGTTTACAACGAATTGAGAAATATATGGAAGAAAAGGAAAGAATAAATAATGTAAAAAAAACCTGGTTGAAAAGAATATGAAATGTATTATACACTACCACACACATACTTAATATTTTGTCAGAATAATTGATGCATTAATATAAATTTTTATATTTAAATATTAATGCTCGTAATGTCTAATCTGAAGGTGAATGTACGAATGAAGTAAAAATATTAATTGTTGAAAACGAGAACATAGTTTCTACTGATTTAAGACAGCGATTGGAATATATTGGTTTTAATATTGTTGGTATTGCCTCTACAGGAAAAGATGCCATTAAACAAACTGGAGAAACCAATCCAGATTTAATTTTAATGAATATACGGCTAAAAGGAAATCTAGATGGAATAGAAACAGCTCAAACCATATATGACGTTTATGATATCCCATTTATATATTTAACAGGTTATTCTGATAATAAATCATTGGAACAAGCATTAACAACCCAACCCTATGGTTACATCACCAAACCTTTTAACGATGGAGAAATACAAGATGCAATAGAACTAGCATTAATAAACTACCAAAAGAGCAAAGACTAAACAAGTGTTCAGAAATATTATGGAATAATCCTAGAAATTATAAAAAATCCTTAAAAAACTAATATTACTATAAATTTTCTACTTTTTTTTAGATAAAATTTAATATAATATGTTTTACATATTAATGTATTAAGGTAATAATAATATACTTTCAGTATATTTTTATTTAATTTCTTTTGGGGGTTGTAAAGACGGTAAATTTAAAAGTCCTAATTGTTGAAGATGAAATGATATTAGCATTGGATGTAAAATATCGCTTAGAAAAATTAGGTTATAATGTAGTTGGTATTGCAGATAATGGAGAAGATGCTATAAAACTAACTAAAGAAAGAACTCCTGATGTAATATTAATGGATGTAGTTATAAAAGGAGTTATGGACGGAATAGACACAACCAAACAAATAAATAAACTCTATGACACCCCTATCATGTATACTACTGCCTATTTTGACGATGATATATTAAAACGTACCAAAAAAACAAAATCATATGGTTACATCATAAAACCATATCAAGACGGACAAATAAACACCGCAATATTAACAGCAATAACCAAACACCAACAATGTCCCATACACTACTCAAAATTCGGACTTTCAAAGTCAAAAAATTAAATACTTTTTTTTTAAATACCGGTTACTTTTATTAATACTTAAGTTCTGATTTAGTAATTGGTAATCATTTGGTAGTTCTCATATGATCTCTCATAAAATCCTTTATATGTGAACTACAATGTCAATTTGTAAATTATTATAATTCGATTAAAAAAGTTGGAATATTAATAATGAATACAAACATATAATCAGAATCATTTATAGGTAAAATTAGACGGTTATTTGGGAGGACTTAATATGGGTCGTCATCAATTCTTTAATCAATTAAAGGATATGAGGATGTAAAGGAACAATAGATTAGGAATAGCAAAAGGAGAAAAAGTATACAAAGATGTAAAAATTTGCTCAGTACTTTTAGTGGACCAAATAGGATACGCCATGTTTATACAACATTCTGACGGTTCCAAGGAACTAATCACAGGTAAAAGACCTAATATTAAATTTACTCCACAAGAAACTAAGACAATAAATTCAGTACGGTCCTCAAATAATCTCAGTCTCCTTGCAGGCGATTCTAATGGCTGATGGTTGTATTTGTAATATGATTGATGAGATTAAAATAATAAATCAGCCATGTCCTAATTGTGGATGTCCCACATATTAGGGGTCATGATTCCAACTGTAGAAGCAGCTATTGTTGATTATTATCCGAAGAGTTTCCAATGTAAAAATCCATGTTGTAAAGCGTATTGGGGTAGTGATGATAAATATTATTATACTCCTGAAAATCCTAGAGAAGATTATTAATGCAAAAAATATTAGTGGGAATATTTCAAATTAGTATATTGAAATAAAATAAATGTTAGAAATTATAGGATAAATCTTTATAATTTTTCATTTGGTGGTTTAATTGGATAAAGAATGGACACAATGGTCTCAAGAAGATACTCAATATTTAATTAAAAATTATCCTACAGAAGATATGGAAACTATGGTATATTATTTAGATAGAACTGAAACTGCTATTAAGCTTAAAGCTCATTCTTTAAAACTTAAGCGACAAAAAGGTTATACTGTACTTCAACGTATCATTGAAAATCAAAAAAAATTGATGAAACAATATGAATTAAAATCCATAGCAATCATTTTTTTCGTAATTATCAATGTAATTAATGGATGTAATGATTTTAATGGATTGAATAATTTAATTGATTAATATTTAAATCTTTTTTTACTATTTTTTTTGAAGATATCTTATTGAAAATTATTCAAATCCGCGAATGCTTTGAGGGATTTTATGGGAAAAAGAATTGAAAAAGGATTTGAATTATACCAAAAGGGCAATGTAACCTTTATTTTTGTAGATAATGAAGAGATCCAATTTGAGGTTAAATCTAAGAAAACTGTTTACATTATTTCTATTCTTGAATCTGTTGTCAGATGTAATCAATGTGAAGATTATGAGTTTAGGTTTCAGAGAGAATCAAATGCTAAAAATGGGAGCTTCTTATGTTCCCACTGCTTTGCAGCGATGTTTAAACTTTCAGAAATTCGTGGAGTTAAACAGTCTCGGACAACTTTAGAATTTACTGATAAGAAGGTGGATAGATGAAAACGAAGTATTACAAGATAGGTACAAAGAACTTATAAATGAAAATAAAGACCTAAGAAATGAAATAGAGAGAAATTGTTATTCTTAACCTAAAATAGTAAAATCTACACCTGAACAAAGAATGATAGAACTTACAGATTTAGTTTACAGTGGTGCTGAATCTATTAAAATAAACCCTACAACTCATGAAATATGGGTTAAAAATGAAGGCCTGACTATGGCATTCTTGGAGGTGCCATCTGAACTGAAATCTTTCCATAAACTTTTTGAAAAATTAGCTTATTCTCATGACTGGTCCAGGGTGTTTGATGACTTTTTAGATTATATTATTTCTTACAATAGTTTAGTTCCTGAAAAATTGGAGTCTTTTTCTTATTCTAAATCTGAATTAAAGCTTTTCTGGGAATTATATCAAGAATGGATTAAAGTCATGGATCAGCAATTAGTCACGGATAATGACTGTTTGATGCATTGGGACTGTACTATGAATCAGTCATCATATCTAATATGAGTAAAAAATATCAAGGACAATTCTTTACTCCTCCTGAGATTTGTAAAATGATGGCACAAATGAATTTAGGAGACATTAAACATATTGATGAATCTTTTAATTGATCCTACTTGTGGATCTGGAAGATGTTTATTAGCCATACATGTTGAAGCTCCAGGTAACTATCATGTAGCAATGGACCTTGATTTGACATGTGTTAAGATGACAATAGCTAATTTTCTTTTACATGGGGTTGTTGGTGAAGTTCTTTGGATGGATAGTCTAAGTTTAGAGTTTTATGGAGCTTGGAAGGTTAATGAAATGCTCAATACAAGTATACCATTACCTCATGTTTGTAAGGTTGAGAAGGCTGAATTGTTTAATTTTAAAACTTCAATGCCTGTAAATGCAATTGAAGAGGGTAAACTAGTAATTAAAGAAACTATAGTAACGTTGGATAGTTTTATGGAGGTATCAAAATGACCGTATATATTAATATAATCGATTTATTAAAGCGTTATGAAGATTGTCATAATTATAATGAATTTAAACGATACATCCTTTAGAGGTGATTAAAATAGCAAAAATGATACACACTGCCTGTTGTAGAACAATGAAACCCCACCAAAACGGCCTTAAATGCAGTAAATGTGGCTATAAACTAAAACATAAAGAAATCAACCAAGCATATCAAAGTGGAAAATTAGACAAACAAGGGATATAGATGTCCAAAATAGAACTCGAATCAGAAGGAATATTCTGTCAACAATGCGGATCCAAAATGAAACAATTTGGACCTAAAAAACGTAAACAATATAGATGTCTAGAAGATCCTGAACACTATGCAACTGACAATAAAATTAAAACTCATCATAAGATTGTATTAGGATAGTTTAATAACATTGTCTATAAATAATATATTTAATATATATAACGGCATTATTCAAAGGATATAAACTGTGGTTAAATCTGATCAAATCAATTATAGAATAGATGAAGAATACAGTCAGTATTCTGAAATGGTATCTGCCGTATTCGAACTTAGTCCTGATTCTATTTCTCTTACAAAAGTATCTAACGGTGAAATTATTGATTGTAACCCTGAATATTTAAATCAAATAGGATATTCACGAGAAGAAGTAATTGGACACACTTCACTAGAACTTAAATTATTCAATTTTAAGGAACGTCAAATATTTATTAATGAGATCAGAAAAAAACAAGCAATAAGCGATTATGAAATCAAAATCAAACGGAAGGACAATGTTTTTATTAATGTCCTATATTCAGCTAGATTTATCACCATAAACGGTATTGAAACAATACTCAGCATAGGTAAAGACATCACCGAACGAAAAAAAGTAGAACAACAACTAAAAAATAATGCTGATCTGCTGGACCAACTATATGATGCAGTTATTAGGACTGATGCTAATTTTAAAATAAACTATTGGAACAAAGCAGCAGAAAAGATGTTTGGATACTCTCAAGATGAGGCATTAGGAATTAACTCCGCAGAACTCCTACGTCCCGTATATGTTCCAGGTGAAAGAGAGACAAAATCAGAAGAGTTAAATCAAAATGGCGTTTTAAAAACCATAAATAAATTTAAACATAAAAACGGAGCAGAAATCATTGTTGAACAGAATGCGACCCGAATCAACGATAATTCCCGAGTACCAATAGGTTATATAGTAATCTATCGTGATATCACCGAACAAAAAAAAGGGGAACAACTAAAACAGAAACTTTTGGATCATGAACAACAACTTACAGAAGAACTTCAAGTAACAAATGAAGAACTTATTAATCAGGGGCATGATTTGTTACAAATCAACAAAACGGTAAAGGAAAGTGAAGAGCGGTTCCATACTCTTGCTGACAATATTCCTAACTTGGCTTGGATGGCTGATCCTGATGGTTGGATCTTCTGGTATAATAACCAGTGGTATGATTATACGGGTACAACATTGGATGATATGCAAGGGTGGGGTTGGCAGAAGGTTCATCATCCGGATTATGTTAAATCCGTTACAGAAGATTGGTCAACAAAAATCAAAGAAGGAAAACCATATGATAATATATTCCCCCTTAAAGGTAAGGATGGGAGTTTTAGATGGTTCTTGACCAGGATTACACCTATCAGGGATGAGCAAGGTACTCTTACAAGATGGTTCGGTACTAATACAGATATTACAGAACGCATTAATCGTGAAGAGGAATTAGAAAGTACAATGGAAGAGTTAAAATACTCCAACAAAGAATTAGAACAGTTTGCTTATATTACTTCTCATGACCTTCGAGAACCACTAAGGATGATAACAAGTTTCTTACAGCTATTAGAACGTCGTTACAAGGACCAGTTAGATAAAGATGCCAATGAATTTATTGCATATGCTGTTGATGGGGCCAAACGTTTGGATGCAATGACAAATGATCTATTACACTATTCTAAAATAACCAACGAAAAAAGAGAAATCATCCCAGTAAATTTCGAACATGTACTGGAACATACTTTAACAAACTTAAAAGTTCAAATAGAAGAAAACAATGCAATTATCACTCATGATCCATTACCAACCATCAAAGGTGATGAACAGTTAAAGATCCAGTTATTCCAGAATATAATTGGAAATGCTATTAAATACAGAAGCCAAAAAACTCCAAAAATTCATATATCCGCAACCAAAGAAGGAAACCAATATCTCTTTAGTATTAAAGATAATGGAATTGGAATGTCAAATAAACACTTAGAAAAGATATTTACTATATTCCAACGACTTCATACACATGAGGAGTATGACGGAACTGGTATTGGACTTGCAATTGCTCAAAAAATTGTAAATCAACAAGGCGGACAAATCTGGGCAGAATCAATACTAGGAAAAGGAACCACATTCTACTTTACTATACTTATTAATTAAATTAATTTTTTAAACATATTTTTTTTAAATTTTTATTTTTTGTTCTAATATATTAATAATTTTTTTTATCTAAATTTAGATTCAATAAATTATATAGTTTAGGGTATACAATAGTGCTTTAAAGGTTTATTTTATTTTTCATATTAGGAGTAGAATATTTGATGGATGACGAGAACAATAACAAATGTCAACAACGTTTAAAAGCTGAAGAAATAGTAAAAAATCGGGTTGATCATACAAAAAATAAATCAGATCTTCATGAAGTTAATTATGAGCTACGTGTTCATCAAGTTGAATTAGAAATGCAAAATGAAGAACTTAGAGAAAATCAGATTAAATTAATAGAATCTCAACATAGATATTTTGATCTTTTTAATTTCGCTCCTGTGGGATATTTTACTTTGAATGAAAAAGGTCTTATTTTAGATGCTAACTTGGCAGGTGCATCACTTTTAAAAGTTGAAAGACTCAACCTCCCCAATAAAGCATTTATCCAATTTATAGATCTGGATAATAGAAACAAATTTCATCGTCACATTACAAAAGCTAAAGAAACTGGAGTTAAAGAGACTACTGAACTTAAACTCCTAAAAATAGATAAATCTTCTTTTTACGTACATCTTGAAACCATAACCATCTTAAATGAAAATGGAACTTTCAAAGAATTTAGAATAGGAATAAATGATATTAACAGTCAAAAAAAAGCTGAAATCACATTACGTGATCGTAATGCGAAAATTAATAAATTATTAAATGTTGAAATTGACGATTATGAAATAGCAGAAATCAAATTAGAAAAACTGATAGAGAATTTAAAAAGCTCAAATAAAGAGCTTGAACAATTCGCTTATGTTTCTTCACATGATTTGAAAGAACCATTACGTATGATCACAAGTTTTCTTCAGCTTTTACAGAAAAGATATGCAAATAAACTTGACGAAGATGCCAATGATTTCATAAACTTTGCCGTGGAAGGCGCTAAACGATTAAATACAATGATTAATGATCTTTTAAAATACTCCCAAATAGGAAGTACTGAAATAAATTTTGAATATTTACAGAGTGAAAAAATATTAGAAACCGTTCTAACAGACTTAGGACCATTAATAGAGGATAATCATGCCATTGTGACATATGATCCACTACCTCTAATCTATGCTAATGAGCAGATGATGATTCAATTATTCCAGAACCTCATAGGTAATGCTATGAAATATCATGGAGAAAAAACCCCTGAAATACAAATATCTGCTACCAGAGGAAAAGATGAATATATTTTCGCAGTAACAGATAATGGGATTGGAATAGATAAAAAACACCATGATCGAATATTCACTATATTTCAACGCTTACACTCAAGGGAAGAATATGAAGGAACAGGTATAGGTTTAGCTATTTCTCTACGGATATTACAGAAACATCGGGGAATAATTTGGACTGAATCCGTACTAGGACAAGGAACTACATTCTACTTCACAATACCCGACTATGAAGGTATTAATTATGAAAAATTCTTCTAAAAATCTATAAAAAAAATAGAATAAAATATTTCATTTTTTGTTTTATGTTGCTTTTGCAGTGGTGTAAGCGTCGTACATACCGTAAAGCCAAACTAGGACATATAATATGTACGCAATGATTCCTAATAAAAAGATTCCTGCTAAGACTCCTAATATAACTGCTATGATGAAAATTATTATTCCTTTCATTATATTTCCAGCATACACTGTACCTATTCCAGGTAAAAAGAAAGATATAATCAAAGCTAATATAGGATTTGCCATTGTTTTCCTCCAAATAATCTGTATATTATAATTATACTAAGTAACTAATACTTGTTTTTTAAATGTTTCCGTAGTTATTTATACCGTATTATA
>PLTK01000153.1 GCA_003164415.1 Methanobacterium sp.
TCTACTTACCATATTCTATATATCCATACTAATCAATATAGATTTCTAAATCAGAACATGAAAAGTAAAAAAAAATTATATCTTCATTATAATATATTTAAATTTTATTAAATTGTAGGATATTCCTTTTTTATATTTTTCAGATTATATTAAATTTCTTTTTTAACAANNAATAAAAATAATTTTATTGGATTTCATTAAATGGAAGGTAAATTCCTATGAAAATCATCTAAATCAGATAATAAAATTAATATTAAATAGTTTAAGCGTCATTCAAACCAGATCATCTAAACGTTAATTACATGAAGTTTACATGATATAATACTATCAACAGGAGGACAGTTTTGTGGAAGAACATAGCGAGGTTAGTGAAAAAGAATTTGAAAATATTGTTGAAACCTGTGAAAAGCTTTTAAAAGAAGACCCTGATAATCCTGAAACATTGACAAGGAAGGGTATGGCCTATATGGGGCTTGGAAATTCTGAAGAAGCTATTATAAGTTTTGATAAGGCTTTAAAATTAGAGCCAAATTTTGTGTGGGCATTGGACAATATGTGCATGGCCATGTTACTTTCAGAGAGATATGAAGAATCATTGGATTGTTTTAATAAAGCATTGGAAATCAATCCAACAGATGAAATATTACTTAACAACAAGGCATTTTTATTATCCTCCATGGGCAAGTTTGAAGATGCTATTGAAATATTTGATAGTATATTGGATCAAACAGATAACAGAACATCTGTACTTAAAGAAAAATCTAACTGTCTTTTAAATCTCGAGAGATATGCAGAGGCACTGGCCTGTCTTGAAGAAATTTTAGAAGAAGAAACAGATGACCCAGATATATTTTTCAAGAAAGGAAATGCTCTTGGAGGCCTTGGAAAACCATTAGAAGCCTTAAAAGCATTTGAAAATGCATTGGAATTAGATCCATTATATGTGGAAGTTTGGAACTCTAAAGGAGTTGCATATGGGCTTTTAAAATATTATGAAGATTCAATTATATGTTTTGACCATGCTATAGATATTGATCCAGATGATGACAGGGCATGGTTCCTTAAGGCAAAAACCCTATCAGCAATGGGTGATTTAGGAAATGCCCTCGAATGTTACGACAGATCCCTTGAAATAAACCCTATCAACAGAGAAGCATGTTACAGGAGAGGTGTTGTTTTATATGATCTTAAAATATTCCCTGCATCAATAGAATCCTATGATAATGCCATTGAAATAGATGAAAATTATGCTGAAGCATGGAATGGTAAAGCACTTTCACTCTATGAAATAGGTGAACATGAGGAAGAAATAGAATGTTACAACACTGCAATTAAAATTAAACCCACCTTTTCAGAGGCATGGACCAACAAAGGTGCAACCTATTTAACCATGGGAATGGATGATGATGCATTAACATGTCTTGAAATGGCACTCAAATTAAATCCCGAAGATCATAATGCCTGGATGAACAAAGCCAGCGTACTTATACGGCTAGAAAAACTTGAAGAAGCAATAAAATGCTGTGATAAAGCTTTAAAAATTAAACCAATATTATTACCTGCATTATTTCTCAAAATACGTACACTTCAAACTCTTGAGAAATTTCAGGAATCTATTGAAAGTCTTGACAATGTACTTGAACTGGAACCTGAAAATGATGAAGCATGGTTTTTAAGGGGTATTTCATTGGAATACATGAATAAAATTGAAGAAGCACTGAAATCATTTAACAGTGCAATTGAAATCGATCCAAAAAATGTTGGTGCATGGTACTTCAAGGGAAGATCGCTGATGTATCTAGGTAGAACTGAAGAATCCATAAAATGCTTTGAAATGGTTACACTAATGGACACTGAAAACTATGATGCCTTCCTTTTAATGGGTATAATGTTGTTAGAACTTGAAAGATACAATGAAGCATATGAGAGTTTTGAAAAAGTTCTGAAATTAAATCCCCAAAATGAAGAAGCTTTAATCAAAAAAGGCCAGTCATTAGGATTCCTTGAAGAACCTGAAAGGGCATTAGAATGTTTTGAAGAAGTTTTAAAGATCAACAGTGAAAATATTGAAGCACTAAATTACAAGGGAGTTGCTCTGAAACATATGCAAAAATATGAAGAGTCAATAAACACATTTAAATCATTAATAGATATGGAACCAGAGAATCCATGGGCATGGCATCAGATTGGTTTAGATTATAAAGAACTTGAAATGTACCAAAAAGCTGTAGAATCCTTTGACAATGCCTTAGATGTTGATCCCAATTTTATATTAGGATATCTAGAAAAAGGTGTTACATTAGGCCTCAACAAACAGTACCCTGAAGCAATGGAATGCTTCGATGAAGTATTATTAAAAGACCCTAAAAATCCAGATGCACTTCAATTTAAAAAGATGACAATGGAGTTCATGGATGAAAAGAATCAAGAAGAATAAACAGTTCTAATTTGATTACATAATAATTAAGGTGAAAAATATGGACTACAAGGAATTAAAAAGTTACATGGAATTAAGTCCCTTTGAGGTACAGTTTGAACTGACCAATATAGCAGGAAACTTCCGGGATCATACCCTTTTAAATGCGGGACGTGGTAATCCCAACTGGATAGCAACTACACCACGTGAAGCATTTTTCACCCTTGGAATTTTTGCAATTGANNAGCCAAACGTTTCCAAGAATTTTCATTGAAACATCCAGATATGGCAGGTATGAAATTTTTAAAAGATTCAGTAGCCTATGGAATTGATAAATTAGGATTCGAACCGGATTCATGGATGTATGAATTAGTTATAGGTTGTCTTGGAGATTTTTATCCCGAACCTGATAGGATACTGCCGCATACTGAACAGATTGTACAGTCATTCCTAGGGGAATATTTATGCAATAAAGACGAAAAAATCTGTCACAACTACGATTTATTCGCAACTGAAGGAGGAACTGGTGGAATAATATATGTTTTCAACTCCCTCATGGAAAACAAACTAATAAAACATGGTGATAAGATTGCCATAGGGTCACCAATATTTAGCCCATACCTCGAGATTCCACATTTGAACGATTATAATCTGGAAGAGGTAGAAATTGTGGCCGATGTAAATGATGAATGGCAATATCCAGATTCAGAGATAGATAAACTTAAAGATCCTTCTATTAAAGCATTTTTTGTAGTTAATCCGGGTAATCCTCAGTCAAGAGCCATAAGAGACGAAACTGTCCAACGTATCGCAGATATTGTTAAAAATGACAATCCCAATCTCATAATCATAACAGATGATGTTTATGCATCTTTTGTCGAAGGTTTTCATTCATTAATGTCTGTAATTCCCTCAAACACCATCTGTGTGTATTCATTCAGTAAACATATGGGTTGTACTGGCTGGAGGTTGGGGGTTGTGGCACTTGCCCAGGATAATATAATTGATAAGATGATATCCTCACTTCCAGATAATGATAAAAATAAATTAATTGAAAGATATCAGAGCATTGATTTAGAACCAGAAAATATGAAATTCATAGATCGTTTAGTTGCCGACAGCCGTTCTGTAGCACTTAAACACACAGCAGGTTTATCATTACCACAACAAACTCAAATGACACTATTTTCCCTGTTTTTCATTATTGAAGACAATTTATCATATATCAATGGAACTAAAAAAGCACTTAATGGACGTATCCACATATTATACAAAACTCTTGGACTGCCATTAGACTACGACAAAACAGCAACTAATTACTATGCTATTATAGATCTACTCGAACTTGCAAGGGACAAATACAGTTCCCAATTTGCAGATTGGATGGTAGAAAAATATAATGCTTTAGCATTTGTATTTGCGCTTGCAGACAAAGAATCTGTTGTACTGCTACCCGGTGCTGGATTTGATGCCTCAAGTTGGTCTGTGAGAATTAGTCTTGCAAATTTAAGGTATGAGGCCTATGAAGAAATTGGTAAAAAAATGTTGGAAACACTGGAAACAGCATTTGAAGATTTTCAGATCAGCACCCAGAAATAAAGTATTTATTATATGAAATTCTTTAAGAATTTTATAGATAAAATAAATACAAATTTTTTTAAACGTGATAAAAGTGAAGTATAATCGTTACATAATGGTTTTAATATTATTTTCAGTTTGTTTTATCGCATCTACAAGTTTTGTTTCGGCTGCAACTAATGCTACAATCCATGCAGTTAATACAACTGTTTCTGACTCAAATCTATCTAAAGATACTAGTCCACCTGTAACGATAGGTACAAATCCTAGTAAAAGTGCGCTTAACGTTCCTGTTAATCAACATATTAAAATTACCTATAATGAACCAGTAAAATTTGAATCAAGCTGGATTGAACTTAGAAATAATAATGGGCAGTTGATTCCCATTACAAAATCCATAAGTGGCAATACCCTAACCTTAACTCCAAATCATTTGCTGAATATGAGTACCACCTACACTGTTTCAATACATACAAAGAGTATTTCTGATTTAGCAGGTAATGGCATAGCTGTTAATTCTTTTAAATTTACAACTGCCATCAGGATCGATATTATCAACACCAAAACAGGTGGGGACATCACACAAAATTCTTTACTGTACAGTTACATACCAAAAACAGTTTTATCATCACAAATAATTTCAAAAGCTAAAATAGGGACTCCAATGGTAACATTTGGAGATGGTAATGGACCTACGATTTTAATTGTAGCCGGAGTGCATGGTAATGAACTTCCAGCTCCTGCAGCTGCAATGAAATTAATAAATTATCTAAATGGTAAAACAATACATGGGACAATTTATATTATCCCATTTGCAATTCCATACAACTCTGCACATACCCTTCGATATTGGAATGGCCAAAATCCCAATATGGTTGCAAATGTTTATGGAACACCAACCAATGTAATAGTGAATTTATCAATGAAATTACATGTTAATGCACTTGGAGATTTCCATTCATCCCAACCGGGAGGTGTGCCTGGTGAGGATGCAATATTTTGCTCACAATCACCAACGTATAAAAGCTATGAAATAGCTTTATATATAAGTAAAAACGTAGGAGCAGCACTTATTACCTATAAAAAAGCAGGTGTAGAATACCCAGGAGCATTAGAAGACGAATGTAATTTACATGGCATACCTGCTGTCACGTGTGAAGTTCTTGAACCACACGGCACATTATCCTCCAATAAATTAAGTAAATCGTATAATGAAATGATGGNNCCTGTTTTGAAGTTTATTATTGCATAATCTATTTAAATGATATAATTTAATGTTCTTAATAATCCGTTTAAAAAAAGGTAGTTGGATAAAATAAGTATTATAAACTTGATTATATGAAATCCAACACTATATTATGAGATTTAGATGTTACAACAATCCAATAGGGATATAGATAGTTACAATGAATTATAATATGATTATTTTAACAATGGTAATGATTATAGTGTTATTATTATGTGGTTCGGCTACAGCTGCAAATGTTAATTCAACTAATATTAGTACTAATTTTACTGCAAATAAACTGGTTTCAGCAACACCATATCCTGATTTGATTGTTAAAAATATTACAGCAC
>PLTK01000055.1:0-418 GCA_003164415.1 Methanobacterium sp.
AGCATCCTCGAAACTACACCTATGCCGAAGTTTTAAATCATACAGCATATCAAAAGGTAGTAACATTAAACTGTGTTGAAGGTTGGAGTGCTACTGTTTTGTGGCAGGGAGTTCTAGTATCTGACCTTTTGAACGAGGCTAAACCACTTCCAACGGGGACGGTAGTTATATTCACAGCAGCAGACAACTACACCACATCATTTCCAATCGAATATCTTTACAACAACAACATACTACTTGCTTATAAAATGAACAATGTAACAATACCTCCAGAGTATGGTTTCCCATTCCAACTGGTTGCTGAAAGTAAATGGGGCTATAAATGGATAAAATGGGTTACAAAGATAGAAGTATCCAACGACACTAATTACACAGGCTACTGGGAGAGCAGAGGTTATACTAACGGTGGAAATCTAAA
>PLTK01000055.1:497-15512 GCA_003164415.1 Methanobacterium sp.
CTCATGAATTTTCTAGGTCGAGTTCATCTAAAATTTTGTTAATATTGCACTGTGTTTGTTCAATTGAATTGCCTGTGTTGATGACATGCCAATTCTTTGCTAATTCCAATGCTTTACCCCTAACTTTCACAAGGTCGTTTAAGTTTTCAAACATTTCATGTTCGTTACGTTTTAAAAGACGTTTTAGAAGTTCATCGGGTTCAACATCTAGAAAAAACATGTAATTTGATGTTGGCAGTACAAATGAAAAGAAAGCATATAACAATTTTGCAATGGGCAGGGGAAGATAGGCAACTCCCATGAGGTAGCGAACCATTATGATAGTTTCACCTTTGTTACGATATAACCGTACGGATCTAATCACATCAAAGGCGTAGTACATCGATGATTTGATATGATTAATTTTTCCCCTTCCTAATAATGCCTTTTTAGCTTTTATCCCGTATTTATTGTCATCAGAGGGGTGGGTACGTACAATTACATGTTCACCCTTCCTAAGATATTTTTCCTGAATTAGATTTGCCTGGGTATCCTTCCCTGATCCATCCAACCCATCTATTACTATGTAACGCATTTATAACTCCCTTCAAATTTTTTTTAATTAAAATGATTATAATTTATTAAATTGTAAAATATTTCAAAATCCCAGCATTATTAATAAAAGATATGTGCCAACAGCAGAGAAACATGCAGTTATATTGTCGAGTCCTCTAGGTGTTATACCTTCAAATATTGTTGCAACAAGCGCTACTACGGGTATAATTATGAAATTAGAGGGAGGTACATGATAATAATATAATACAATTGTTAGACTTAAAATCAGCACAATGAACATTCCAATTGAACCTTCAAAACTTTTTACATCATCCAGTATTTGATATTTATGTTTACCATACCTTTTCCCGATTAAAGCTGCCATTCCATCACCATAGGACATTGCCGCTATTCCCACAGCAATTATCCAGGGCTGATTAAAGAAAAAGAAAGCAAGAACCGTCCATGATATAGCATAATAAACAAGACCAAGACCATGGCCAGATGCAGATATTCTATCTCCCAATTTAATAGGAGAGTATGGGCTCATTAAAAAGGTTAGAAGTATAAATGGGGCAGCAACAAGGAATGTTATAATAAATCTACTGGTAAAAAGTGGTAACATGAAAAGAATATTTCCAACCATGATATGGAGGAACTTCCGACTAAAAGTTGGATATTGCTTCAACACCTTTTCAGATATAAGGAGTAAAATAACAATATATCCATAGACCAATATTAGTCCAACAATATCGCTATATATCATGTCATTTATGAAGTTCTTTTACATATAAGAGAATTTGTATTGTATTGGTCTGAACTAGTTTAAATTAATATTTTATGTCTCTAAAATTTATGAGTAATCTATTATATCTTAATGGGGAATATTTAATCAAATAGAAATATTAGAACTTTAACTCAATAATATAATAAATGAATTAGAACAGTAATACGACTTATATAAAAAAAATTTTACTATTACAGTGTATCTGAAGGAGATAAATTGAATATGTACATATGTTTGGAAGGAATTGATGGATCGGGTAAGTCAACCCAGATAGAATTACTCGTAAAGTGGCTTGATGAATGTGGAATTGAGGTTTTGATGGTCTTTGAACCTACAGGCTCTCCTGCAGGTAAACTTATCAGGGAGATGTTGCAAAATCCAAATGCAACTAAAAATAACTTTCAAAATACACTTGCACTGCTTTTTGCAGCCGATCGAATTATTTTAATGGATAAAATAGAAAAAGCAGAGAAAGAAGGTAAGATCGTAATAAGTGATCGATGTTTTTACTCCAGCATGGCCTATCAAAATGATGGAGATTGGATAGGTACAATTAATAAATTTGCTAAAAGGCCGGATTTAGTTTTACTACTGGACATAGACCCTGAAACAGCAATTTCACGATGTGAGGGTAAGGATAGCTTTGAAGATATTGACTTTTTAATAAAAATACGGGAAAGATATCTTAAACTTGCAGATAAACAAGATTTTATGGTTGTAAACGCAAAAAATGGCTTGAACAAAGTTCACGATGATATAAAAAGGGTTGTGGCCCGTAAATTGGGCATGTGCATCTAAAATATGATTTTAATAAATAAAATAAGAATATTCATTCTGGAGGTTTAGTTTCCACTCTATTTTTCTTTTCTAGCACATCAATTCTTTCATTCAAAGCTTTAACAATGTAATCTTTTGCATCTTCAAGGTCTTTTATCGTGCCCTGGAACATTGGCCCGGCATCTGTCTGTTTAACCTCGAGATTGTAATTTTCCATTACATGGGCAATTATCATACCGGTAACTCCAGGCGGAATTATCATTTCGAACTTTTCAACTTTTTCTTCTACCAATTTATATCCCTCCACAGGTTATAATATATAAATTTTAATATGATTTAAGATACTCCCTAACAGGTGCTAAAATTTCTATTAACCTTTTTATAACAGAATTTTTAAGGTCGAGGGGGTGTAGTTCATTTTTTGCATAGATCTCCAAAAGATCTTGGTAACTGAGTTCCAGATTTCCACCAAATTTATCGGGACGTTCTATTAATAGTGTTTTATCCTCAGTGAATATGAAGTGTTCTGCAATTTCAATAATGGGATTACCTTCAACCTGTCCTTGTGGACAGAAACTCTTCTGCAACTTCTTCCTTATAACATCTGGTTCATCATCTATTGCAATGTAATTATCTTTACTGGAAGACATCTTATCAGACCCATCTGTACCATGCAATAATGGTGTATGTAGGCAAACAGGAGCTTCATATCCCATTCTTGGCAAGCTCTCCCTTGCAAGCATGTGAATCTTCCGTTGTTCCATACCGCCCAATGCCACATCAACATCTAGGAATATCATATCCAGCACCTGCATAAGTGGATAAATCACTTCTGCTACCTTATGGTCTTTACTATCCCTTGTTATCTGTGCCATACTACGTTTTGCACGTGTTAAAGTTGTTGACAGTGCAAGTTCATAAATTTTGTACGTATAATCTTCAAGTGTTTGGTAGCTCGATCCTAATATGAATTCAGTATCTTCAGAAAGCCCTAATGCTCTGAAACATTTTTTATTGTAGTTTGATATTTCTTCTATCTCTTCAAGACTTCCCTTACCATTTAAATATGCATGAAAATCTGCAAGCAGAATTTTTACTTTGAATCCTGCATTTTGAAGATCTATCATNNATATATGCAATTGGTTTGTCTTTTTTGATTTTGTCTATGAGTTCTTCTTCTGTCACCACTTCGAGGGTGCCTCTTTTAATGCTTTCCATCTTAGAGTTAAGGTCCATATTATCACCGTTAAAGATAATCAAATTAAATCTTTAAAATATAAATATCTAGAATAGTACACTTATCATCTAATTTAAACTATAACTGTATATTATTTTGCTATTATTTATTAGATATTTCTAGTTAAGAATATAAAGTATGTCTTCAATTTCAACCACATTCACTTCGTCGCCAATTTCCAGGTGGGATGTTTCGGCGTTAAGATTTATATCAACTGGTTGATATGTGTCGGGGTGTAATATCTGGATGGTTTTAGGTGTTTTTGAGGTTACACTTGTGGGTTTTATATCTGAGCCTCTTGCTACAACTTTAATCTTGTTGTATCCTCTCCACAATACCGACCAAACATCATGCAATTCAAGATCGTTTAATAGTATTTTTTTACCATCAAATCCTCTAACTTGTCCTTTACGGTTTTCATATTCTATGAAATCATCTTTTTGAAACTCTGGCAGTCTTATGGATATCCATATCCTGTACAAGTCCTTTCCTCTGGACTTGTCCCTTCCAACTAAACGTGGTGATTCCTGGACAACTCCGCCCATTACGTCTTTAACTGCAGTTGTAAGTTTTCTGGCTGCTTTATAAGATCCAACATAATAATCCACACCTTCTTTAATCACAGAAACGTCTGATACATAGGCCATCCTATTTTTCACAGATAATGAACCGATCTTGGTCCTTATTATATTATCTATGGTTTGTAGTTCTTTGGTAGTTGGGAATCTTTTGTCTGCACGTATCTGGATAACCGATTCAAAATATCCTGAAGCATATTTACTACAATCTGGACATGAGTCCTTCTTTATTTTGACATTTGTTCTATGTTCTTCCGTGATCGTTGTTCCCATAACATTTCCTTCGGCGTGGATAATGCATTCATAGATGGAACCTCGGATTGTCAATATGTCAACCGATACTTCAAGATCTTGAACATAGGATGGTGTTTCATAATTTTCCATCACAGTTAATGTAACAAGTTCTTCTTCTGACAGCTCAGAATCTTCCCATTTAATACCCTTTAAAAGTGAACTGCAGTGTGCGCAGATTGTTACTTCTAAATCTTGTGGAATGGTTATGATCTTGGCTTCCTTTACAAAGCACGATGTACATATGCCTTCGTATAACTCTTGATCTTCGCTACCGCATCTTGGACAAAACATAATTTCACATTAATATTAAATAATATTTTCTATGCAATTTTAATCTATTAAAGCCAATAAAATAAAAAAAGAAGAAATTTAAATCATTTAAAGTGTTTTTAAAGGTGCTTTAGCACCGCATGCTTCACATTTAAGTATGAATATTCTATCTTCCCTAATTATCTTGGTATCTGGCCTGTTACACTCGTGGCACATTATGAAACGGTTCACATAATCTTCTATCTTTTCGTTTATTAAGTAGTGGGTGAACTTTCCCTGGAGTATGGCACGTGTCCCTTCAAGGTTTCCTGCTGTTCCCAGTTCTCTTAAAAGGAACTTCAAAACATGCTGCGGGTCTCTGTTAAGTGCATCAGTTACCTCGGTGAAGTTCTGTATCATGGTCCTGTTTCCTTGGATCATGGAATATGCATTGGGTACATTAAACCTGGTGGTTTCTTCGACCTTTTTTGGGAGCTGTTCAATTGCTCTGTCAAGTAATTCGTTATAATCAGACATTTTATACCTCCGTATAAGAAATTTTATATGATTTATATGTTTTTATGAGTTTAAAATTTTATTTATAACTAATAAATTTATGAATTTAAAGATTGAAATAGAGTTAGAAAAGTTAGGAACATCCAAACTGTTGTTCCTAAACTATTTTTAAGTAGCCCTGTTGAGGTTCGAAAATTATTCCCTTCCTCTTGAGTATCCTTAATATTTCTTCAGCCTTTTCTTCACTCATATTATATCTCTCTGACATTTCAGTTATAAGTATGTTTTTTGGTGTTCTTCCACCATACTCTTCTCCCAGCTCACCTAGGACTTCTGTAACAATACGGATTTTATCACGGTCAGATTTAGCTGGGCGACCTTCAACTTTGTCAATATCAAGTTTGCCCGTTTCTGGATCGTATCCTACCTGTTTCATACATTTCATTTGTATTGTAATTGCACGCTGAGCATCAACCTCGGTTACTTCGGTTCCAAGTCTGATCCTAGAACTTGCCTCTGAAAGCCTTATAAGTGCTTCTAACTGACGAGCAGTTATAGGTACTGGTGAATCATCTTCTGCAGCACCGCCCCTCATTCCAACATAAAATTCCTGGAGAACAGCAATTGCTTCATCTGTAAGTTTTGGACTGACCTCACGTCGGGCATATGCAATATATTTTCTGAGCAGTTCCGGTTCAATCTCGAAGGGTATGGATGTTTCTTTATGTATCCTTAATATATGTGCCGCGAGTTTACTGTCCTTTTCAACATTGGGTTTATCTTCAACAACAAAAATCAGATCAAAACGTGATAAAATTGGTGATGGAAGGTCTATTTGTTCTCCAATAGATTTATACTGGTCAAATCTACCGAACTTTGGGTTTGCTGCAGCAAGTACAGAGCAACGTGAGTTTAATGTTGCCATTATACCGGCCTTTGCAATAGATATTGTCTGTTGTTCAAGAGCTTCGTGAATAGCTGATCTATCCTCTGATCGCATTTTATCCAGTTCATCAATACATACATTACCCCTGTCACCCAACACAAGTGCTCCTGCTTCTAGTGACCATCCTCCAAATTCATCACGTACCGCTGCCGCAGTAAGTCCCACACCACTGGTACCTTTACCGCTGGTGTAAATTCCACGTGGAGCAAGCTTAGAAACATATTTAAGCATCTGGGATTTACCAATACCGGGATCTCCCACAATTAGTATGTGTATATCCCCCCTAATTCTGGTTTTATCTTCAAGTTCCTTTGGTGAACCACCGAAAAGCTGGAGTGCAATTGCCTCTTTCACTTCCCTATAACCTTGTATTGAAGGTGCTGTTGAATTTATAATCTTATTGTAGACATCTGGATCTGAAGCAAGCTTTTTAATTTCTTCTTCATCTTCTTCACTTATTTTAAGCTCTTCAAATTCATGTTCAAGAGGTTCTATGAAATTGCCGTAGATATAATTTTTAAAACGTTTGGTTTTTTCATCCCTAACAGTTTTCATGACCCCGGTAATTTTAACTATATCCCCCGGTGTTAAAGTATCAACAAGGTCGTCTTCCATTACAACCATTATTTGTTTGGGTTCTTCACCACCAGAAAGATTTTCAAGGGGCTCCTGGAGTTTTGTTGTTTGGGTGTCCATGAACTCTGATTCTTCTTGAAGTAATTTGAATGATCTACCTCCGCATTCCTGACATAGTGCGGGTTCACTTATCATGTTACTTGTTTGCGGAACTTCCTGAAGCCGCATACAACTTCTACATTCAAATAGTGCATTAATTATCCGAGGCCGGATTTCATCAGTTTTACGGACAATTCCATCAACTGCAACGAACTTTCCAATATATTTACTTCTTAAATATCTCAGCTGAATATTATTTCTAATATTTTCAAATCTTATATTCAACTCAGCATTTTTCCCCAAAGGGTCTATATTCTTTATAGCCATCTGTGAAGCTTTTATAACTTCTTCAGGTTTTTCAATTAAAAGATCTGCAAGGTCTGGATCGAACATTTCAAGTTCAGAATAATTTACCACTACAGATCTTTCGTCCGGATATTTTTCCAGAGCCTCAAAGACTGTATCTTTATATTTAGAACTGAAAAACTCTTCAAATTTTGCAACCGAAGGTTTAGCTTTTTCTGTAGATGATGTTGGCATTTTTGAACTTTGCTCCTAATTATAATACGAAAGTTAATTCTTAGAAATATGAGTTAATTCTTCATCATATATATTAATATACACAATAAAAATTACAAATATTAAATTATTTAATATCCAAATTACTATATGGTTGCCAAGATAATAAATGACTAATATAATTAAAATTTTGATGTCATCATTAAACTTGTGATTACATTTAAAATTGAATTGAAATGGTGATAAAATGAAAAAATCAAGATTAAACTTATTTAAATTAACATCTATGAGTATATCTGTATTGGGTATTCTCTTTATCATTATAGCTGTTCTAGTAATTGCAGGTATAGGTATATGGGAAGTTACACAAAGTGTTTCAACTGATGTTGGAAGTGGGGCCAGTTATGATCAGTATAATACCTTGACAACTGAATACGATGCATTAGAAAACCAATATCAGGATATCGGAAATAGTGTATTTACCTCTAAAAATAGTAATTTAAAATCTGCATATTCCAATGCTCAACTTCAACTTGAAAATACTAATACCACCCTAGCTAATGTGAACAGTGCATTATCAACGGGCCAACCACAAAGTGAAGTCACTAACAGAATAAATGCGGCTCAGGCACAGCTGCTTATTGCACAGAAAAGTTTGAACAATGTTACCTCTTTGATGTAACATTTTTTTTTAATTCTTTTATTTAACTCGCAATTCTATTAAATAAAAAAAAAATATTTTTTTTAATTTGTATATCCCACTATATTTAGCTGAGGATCAATTCAGAACATTCTTTTAAAGCCCTTACCAACTACATACATCTCAACGCTACCCTTCTTTGACGAAGGTGGTTTGGTTGTTTTGACTATTTTAAATCGTTCTCTAATATTTTTTACAATATTATCAAATTCTGCTCCCTGAAATGCCTTCATAACAAAGTTCCCGCTATGCATTAAAAGATGGTCGCATACTTTGAGGGCATTATCTGCAAGATCTGCAGATCTGAAATTGTCTATATCCTTAATACCGGATAACTTCGGAGATGCGTCGCATACAACTACTTGAGCCATTCCATTTAGAAATGATTTTGTTTTTGTGAGTATTTCTTCATCTGTGAAGTCTCCACGAACTGTTAAATAGTTATCTTCATCAAATGGCCTTATCCATTCAAGATCAACACCAATAACCAGACCTTCCTCCCCAACAGCGGCAATTGCTACTTGTGACCATCCTCCTGGAGCAGCACCAAGATCTACTACTTTATCGTGGGATTTAATAACTTTAAAACGTTTGTTTATTTGTAAAAGTTTGTAAGATGCCCTAGATCTGTACTGTTCCTTTTTGGCCATCTTGTAATAATGTTCATTCTTTCTTTCAGCGTTGTAATTTTTACCCATTCTATTCACGTCCCTTAAAATTTAGTGATTTACACTTTGATTCTCCAATTTTGATTATCTTTGCATCCAACTTTTTATCCTTAATTTCCAGGACCATAACTGATGGATCAGACATTCTTGGGACTGTAGGACTTCCGGGATTCAGAAGTAAAATGTTACCTACTTCTTTTATAAATGAAGTATGTGTATGTCCTGTTATAAGTACATCAACGCCCATTTCCATTCCAATATATTTAAGCTGCAGAGTATCTCCTCGAGGGTAAACTTCACCATGGTCAATACCTATCTTGATTCCTTCAATCGTAACAATTTCCTGTTTTGGAAGTTTCAAACCACACATTCTGTCCACATTGCCTTGAACGCAAAGTGTTGGTGCTAAATTTTCAAGTTCGTGAAGAACATCCATTGATACTAAATCTCCTGCGTGGAAAATTACTTCAACATCTTCAAAAGCTTTAAAAACTGGTTCAGGAATTTTCAATGCTCTTTCAGGTATATGGGTATCTGATATTACACCTATTAACATATAAAATCTCCTTAACGTTTATTTTATGTATCTAATCGTTATTTATTTAAATTTATTAAATAATTCTATTTTTTTTAGTTTACAATAATTATTATGTCTTTAATATAATTTTAAAATAACCATTGGATGTTAGTTTGTTGGGTTGTTTGTCAACAATAAAATCCCTATTCTATAAATTCAAAAGCAGTTAACAAGTAAATTTTTTTATGATTTATAATATTTTTAAATTTAATTAATACGTATTTCTTAAAAATTATATAATAAATTAATGTTGGGATTGGTAAAAAATTATTTATCAAACCAGATTGATATATTTCAAACTAAGTTAACCAAGTATATTATATATATGTCCATGCTTTTAAATATAAAAGTCTACATTGTAAAGATGGTTAATATTTAAAAAATTATTTAGTCATGATAATAGGGGTCATTTAATTTATAATATTTCATAAATTTTTTTAACAGCTGTAAGAGTGATATAAATGCATGAAGTCATAATATGCGAGAAACCAAAGGCATCTGAAAAGATAGCATCGGCTCTTTCGAAAAATTCAGTAAAAAAGAAATATAAAAAAGTTTCATACTACGAGTTTGAGGAAAATGGTAATAAAACCACTGTACTTTCTGCAGTAGGTCATTTATATTCACTTGCACCTAAAAATAAAAAACAGGGCAGGTTATTTGATGTTGAATGGGTTCCACTGTATGAGAAGGACAAAAAGAAGAAATATGTTAAAGATTATGTCGATGCAATAAAAAAATTCTCTAAAAAAGCAGACAGATTTGTACATGCATGCGATTACGATATAGAAGGTACTCTAATAGGGTACAATGCAATGAAGTACGCCTGTGGAGATAAAAGTTTTGACAATGCAGTAAGAATGAAATTTTCCACCCTCACAGACGAGGATATAACTGCGGCATATGAATCTCCATTGAATATAGATTTTAACCAGGTTGATAGCGGTATTGCAAGGCATGTTCTTGATTTTTTATTCGGTGTAAACATTTCAAAGTCCCTTACAGATTCTGTGATGCAGGCAACTAAACGTTACATACAACTTTCAGCTGGCCGTGTACAAACTCCAACTCTGGCAATACTTGTTGAGAGGGAAAAGGAGATCCAAAAATTTATACCCGAACCTTACTGGATGATAAAGGCAGATCTTGAAGTACCGGGCATTGAGGAAGGTATCACAGCTGATCATAAAGCAGGTAAAATATTTGATAAAACTGTTGCAGATGAAATATTTGCAGACTGTGAAGGTAAAGATGCATTAATTGACAGTATTGATATAAGGGAAACTGTTAAAACTCCGCCAGTACCATTTGATCTTGGTTCGTTACAATCTGAGGCGTATGGAGTATTTGGATTCAGCCCTAAAAAAACACAACAGATAGCACAAAACCTTTATACAGAAGGTTTCACATCTTATCCACGTACTTCATCCCAGAAACTTCCAAAAAGTATTGGTGTTGATAAAATACTTAAAAAACTCAGTTATAATGCTTCTTTTAAACATCAAGTTGCAAAGCTTAAAAAACCTTATAAACCTAACGAGGGGAAAAAGACAGATGAAGCTCACCCCGCAATACATCCAACGGGAGTTATTCCTAAGGAATTATCAACTGACTATCGTAAACTATACGAATTAATAACATACAGGTTTATATCGGTCTTTGGTGAAAATGGGATATTAGAATCCATGAAAACCAACTTGAAAATTGGAAAGCAAGATTTTAATTTTTCTAGGAAGAGAATGGCAAAAATGGGCTGGATGGATCTGACCCCATTTAGAAAACCTGATGTCGATATATTTCCATCAATAAAAGAAGGAGAAACACTTGCTGTTAAGGATGTTAGAAGTGAAGAGAAGGAAACAAAACCACCAGCAAGATATAATCAGGCATCACTCATTAGGGAACTTGAAAAACGAGGATTAGGTACGAAATCAACTAGGGCTAATATTATATCCATACTCTATACCAGAAAATTTGTTGAAGGCAAGAAGATAAAAGTTAATGAGCTCGGCGAACACCTTATCGATACATTGAAAAAATATTCAAACAAGATTACTAGTGAGGAGCTCACAAGGGAATTTGAAACGGAACTTCGAGAAATATTGGATGGTAACGAAGATAAAGAATTGATTATTGAAAGGGCCAAAGTTGAATTAACTTCTATCCTTGATGATATTGAAAATAACAAGCTTAAAGTAGGTGAAGAGCTTTATAAATCATATCGTGAAAGTAGAGTAGTTGGAAAATGTAAATGTGGTCAAAACCTTATTCTAATTGATAGGCCCCGTGGAAGTACATTTGTGGGATGTTCAGGATATCCTGAATGTAAATCCACTTATTCTATGCCTATGGGAGCCACTGTTCTTAAAGCTACTTGTGAAGAGTGTGGACTTCCTTTAATATCATTTGGAAAACCAAGACAGAGGGCGTGTTTAGATCCTAAATGTGGCAAGGATGGCAGCGAACCTTCAAATGAAATTGTTGGCACCTGTCCAGAATGTGAAAGTGACCTTATCAAAAGATCAGGTCGATATGGTGAGTTTATTGGATGCAGTGGATTCCCAAAGTGTAGGTTTACCAAATCTCTTGAAGAAAATGAGGGTGAAAATAAAACCCAGACAAAAACAAATAAAAAACCTACTAAGAAAGCTACTGCTAAAAAGACTACAGGCAAGACCGCAGTTAAAAAGACAAGGACCGCGACGAATAAAGCTAAAGGTAAACGTGTCACTAAAAAATCGGCCAATAAAATACCTTCAAAGAAATCAACCACAAGAAGATCCATTGTTAAGAAGTCTCAAACAACTTAATTATTCATTTTTTTTAAAAACAAATAGACATCATAACTTTCACATCCATTTAAATTATATTTCATCTAATTTCAATATACAACCTAAAGATTAATTTCTTAAATAAAATTCATACAATCGATCAATAACTTCAAAAAAATCAATAAATATAATAGGATATAGTGTACAAATCATTGGATCATACCGATAATTAAAAATCATGGAATAATAGGAGGTTAATATGAGCGTTAAAGAAATGCTGTTTAAATATAGGAAATTAATAATCATAATTTTACTGTTTTTAGTAGTGTTTTCCATCAGGGCCGAGGCCGTTAACATAGGTGGTGTACCTGACCAAGCAAAATCCTTTTATCAAGATCAAAATGGATTGCCCTATTTTAGTGAGATGGATTCATACTACAATCTAAGAATGACACAAGATTATCTTGATCATGGTTATCTTGGAGATACGATTATAAATGGAACAGAATGGGATCTTCATTCATCTTTCCCATCGGGTCAGAGTGCGGAATATACGCCTTTGATCGTTTATTTCACTGCTTTCACGTACAAATTTGTTAATCTATTCACACATGTACCATTAAATGCGGTTGCTATATGGATTGCACCATTTATTGCATCTCTAGCAGTGATACCGGCATATCTATTGGTACGTAGGATTACCAATGATTATGGTGGAATAACAGCAGGATTACTGGTGGGACTTGCACCAGCATATTTTGCACATACATTTGCAGGTTTCTTTGATACGGACCAGTTTAACATGATAGTACCTCTTTTGGTCGTTATGTTCTTTATCTATAGTATGCTGGCCAATACAATGAAATCTCGAATAATTTATGCGGCTTTAGCAGGATTTGCAATGTTAGTATTTACATTGGCATGGTCTGGATGGTACTACATCTACTATCTGGTCTTAGCTACCGCTGTGATATATTTACTCATATCCAGATTTTTATTAAACGATAAAAAAGCCAAACCAACCGATTACTTCAAGGGGAAACTAGGATGGTTTAACGACAAACCCGATCTCTTAACATTGATAGTGTTCGTAATAGCCAGCCTATTACTAATGACTCTGTCTATAGGGGTGAGTGGGATTTATTCGGGCATATTATCCCCAATCGGTGCAAGTCAGTTACAATCAGCTGTTCAGTCAACCGCATATCCAAATGTATATGTTTCTGTTTCTGAACTGCAGATTCCATCCTTAAGTGAGGTAATAAATGGGGTTGGAGGATACTTACCATTCTTCTTCGGAATCTTAGGTGTGATGGCGCTCTTCTGGAATTTAAAAACCAGGGAAGTTAAGGAAGAAAAACCTAAGAAACCTAGAAAACCAAGGAGAAGGGGTAGAAGTAGTAGAAGAAAAACCGAAGAAAAAGAAGTTGAAACAGAAACTAAGGTTATTAAACCAGATCCAATACCACAAAAAACAAATTATGTCTTTTACTGTGTGTTGTTCTCGTTATGGCTCTTAGTAACAGCATATGCAATGACCAAGGGTGTAAGATTTGTTGAGGATTTTTCACTACCAATAACACTAGCCGCAGGTATCTTTGTAGGTCTTCTATTNNGTTGTACCTGGTACCGATGATTCGATGGTAACTTCACTTCAATGGATTGGAAATAACACAGCAAACAATACAGTAATCACTTCATGGTGGGATTTCGGACACCTATTCACTTACGAAGCTAACAGGCCTGTTACATTTGATGGTTCATCCCAGAATAGTCCAAGGGCATATTGGGTAGGAAAAGCCCTGTTAACGAGTAATGAAACACTTTCAGTCGGGATACTGAGAATGCTTGCATCCAGTGGAGATCAAGCTCCTTTAACTCTGGACAATTATACAAATAATACAGGGGTAAGTGCTCAAATACTCACCGACATTCTAGGAGTGAATAAAACACAGGCAATAACCATCATGACAACCCAGTATAATTTAACACAAGCTCAAGCACAAACAATTGTACAGTACACTCACCCGGATAACCCAACTCCTGACGTGCTAATAACCAGCTCTGATATGGTTCAAAAGGCCGGATGGTGGTCCTACTTTGGTAGCTGGAACTTTACCAGTAACAATGGATCCAATTACCAGTATCTGGCTTCAGAGATGAACAACACAACGGTAAACAATAAAACGCTCCTTATTGGAAGTAACGCAGTTGTTGCTCAGGCAAACGGAACCAACGGAACATCGGCTGGAATAGTAGATACCAACGCAATAACAAGTAACGATACACAAACAACTTTAAATGAGATATCCAACGAACTAGAAACAGGAAATGGTTCGCTCGTGATACAACCACACACACTAACAATAGTAAATAACAACACAGTAACCCAAACACTTGTATCAAATTCAAGCGAGTATTCAATACTCCTGATAAATGAAAATGGTACATACATTGGAGTAGCAATGAATCAACAATTAGAAAATTCCATGTTCACCAAGCTGTTCTTTGAGGGCGGTGCTGGTTTAACCCATTTCAAGTCGTTATATGGTCAGCCAGGTGTTATGGTATGGGGTGTGACATATTAAACACACCTTGAATTCTTTTTTTTATTCATTTTTTTTAAATTAAATTAAATACTTTTTTTAAGTGGAAGGTATAAATTACTATTTGTTGATCAATTATATTTAAAAAAATTACATGATTTAGATTAAATTAAATAAATCCAATTATCATGGAAAATGATCAGATTAAAAAAATTATAAGAGATTTGATCGAATAATTATTTGGATAAATCATATAAAAAAAATTATATTAATTATATGCTTTTATTTATACTAAAAATATATTCATCTTAAACTATTTTATGTGAGTTTTATGGCTATTGAAGACAGAATCAGAGATATCGAAGAGGAGATTAAGAAAACTCCCTACAACAAGGCTACTTCCCATCATATAGGGAAATTAAAAGCCAAACTCTCCAAGCTCAAGGAGGATGCACTTACTAGGAGCAGTTCAGGAGGTAAAGGAAGGGGATTCCACGTTAAAAAGAGCGGAGATTCTACTGTAGTACTTTTAGGTTTCCCATCCGTTGGAAAATCAACTATCCTAAACCAACTCACGAACGCAGATTCTAAAATAGGGGCATATGAGTTTACAACTTTGGATATAGTTCCGGGTGTAATGG
>PLTK01000168.1 GCA_003164415.1 Methanobacterium sp.
AAGACTTCCGTTTAAATGAAAAACTTGCACAGCTAAGCATAGTTGCAAGTAATTTCATGATGACTGGCCACAGCCCCACAATGGTTTTAACAAAAAGAGAAGAAGGAGATGAAGTTTTATTACCTGCAGGTGGAGGTCAGAAAGATAGGGCAAGGGAAATAATATCAAAAATAGATTTCAGGAAACTCTATCGTGGAGGGAAAGGAAGAAAAACAGATCCGCTAATGATCATAACGGCCATATGTATGTATGTTATGAGACAGGATAATCCGCGAAGAGGAGATATTAAATATTCTAACGATTTTATTAGGAGTGTGGGAGTAACTAAAGAAAGTTATCTACACATAAGTCAAAAACTTGATTCTTACATCAAATCTGGAAATCTGATGAGTAGTTCTATATAGTGATAGCAAAAATATTGCACATTACTCTTTTGATTTACTTAAAATAATTAACATTTAACAAATTTCCAATTTATAATCTCCATGAGATCGTATTTTCAAAAATTTTATTATAAGTTCACATTAAATATCTATTTTTTAACGAACTTAATCGATGTATAGGGGTTCTAAAGCAATTTATACAGTGGCAGAATGAATAAAATACAGGTTTATTTATAAACCTAAACATTTTTTAATTTTTTAAAATGAAAGCATCATTATTATAATTAGTTGAAACTATATTCTCATACTCATTCAATGACCATGAAATTCTTATCTGAGAATTAATTTATGGAAAATCGATACTAAAAAATATTCTTAATATTAATTTATGTTATTAAATTCACAGCTACCAGCTAAGGTATTTCTGTTAACTCGTCTTTACACATACGATCATTCCATATAATAATAAAAATTTAATTCTATAAAATATAATTACAAAGAAAGGGGATAACTTTAAACAGAATATTGAGTTAGGAGATGGGATCATGTCACTCGTAATAAACACTACAACACCTGAAGGAATAGTTCTTGCTGCCGACAGCAGACAGACATACAGAAATTTAAAAGGAATGGCACGCATAGGAAGCGATAATGCCATGAAACTTTTCCAAATAAACAGCAGAATCTGTGTCGGGATAACAGGACTTGCATTTTTGGAAGAAGACGGAGTTCTCAAAAATCTTAGTAAATTCATAGATGAATTTAAAAGAGGTTCTAAAATAGAAAAATTGGACGTTGAGGAAGTTGCTATTAAACTCCATAGTCTTTTCAATGAAAAATACCACTGGAAGGGTCAATTAGATTTGGCTTCGGAAAATATAAAAAAAGACTTACAAGTAAAAGGTTGTGAACTATTAAAATTAGAAAAAAACCAGTTTAACATCACATTCAGCTTTAAAAATCCACAAGGAGTATTAGAGGAAGGTGTTGCTGGTGTGGATATGATCGAACTTTTAGTTGCAGGATACAATAAAAATGGCTCTCACCAAGTTTTCGGATGTTATATTCCGGGTGAAATTCAAAAAAGACGCGACAGCAATGATAAAAATAATGAATATGGTAGTTCATGGATAGGTCAAGGCGATGTAGTTTCAAGAATTGTATTAGGATTTGATGGACGTATATCAAATGTACAATATACTAAAGAAGCCATGGGAATTAGAGGAGAACAACAAATATTTGATGAACTGAAAAATCTTGAATATGCAATCCAATGGGGTACAATGACACTACAAGATGGAATCGATTTTTGCACCCTAATGATCCAAACAACTTCGGCAATGCAAAGGTTTTCAGATGGTATAAATGCTGATCCCGGTGATATGCCTGGAGTTGGTGGGCCAATTGACGTAGCAGTAATCACACCAAACAAGGGATTCGTATGGATCAACAAGAAAAAACTTAAATTCGGCTCCAACGAAGTTGAACTTGATTAATACTATTTAATTGAACAGTATAAAATTGTTAAGATCTGCATCAAAATAATTCTACCAATTTAAACAGGATATGATTCCTGCTTAATATCTTAAATTTTTAAAACATAAATTGAATTTAGGTTTATAAAGTTGATATAATGAAAACTAGTTTTTTAATAGATTCTAAGGAATATAAAGGCCAGTTTGATCTTGATTTGACCATTAAAAGTGGTCAAACATCACAACCTGCATGGCATTATAATAATGGATATTTCCATGAGTTAGTGGAAGTAGATGGTATTAACTGCCTTATTAAAGCCAAACAAAAGAACAATGATCTGGATGCCCCTTTAGAAATTGTTGCCGAATCAAAGGAAGATGTGGATGAAAAATCAATCCGAGCAACTGTTAGGGAAATTTTCGGATTAAATGACGATCTAAATGATTTAAATAAGTTTTTATGTACAGACCCTCAACTTAAACCAACAATTGATTTTTGCAAAGGTTTAAGGTTATTTAAAGCCCATAACCCATTTGAATGTATTATATCTTCAATATCATCCGCTAATTGTTCAATAATACGTTGGAATAGATCCATTAATGATATTAAAAAGAAATGGGGTAGAGATTACAGATTTAAATCAGAAACATTTTACACATTTCCTACTCCAGAAATTCTTAAAGATGTACCAGAACATGACCTTGAAGAAATGCAACGACTAGAGGAGAATCTTCCAAACAAATTTATATTTGATAAAAATCTTAAAAGCTGCGGAGTAGGTTACAGAGCCAAATTTATCATTAAAGCCGCTGAAATGGTTGATAATGATTTAATTCTAAGTAACATGTATAAAAAAAGTTACGAAGATGCTTTCAATTCATTGCTTGAACTACCCGGAGTAGGCCCCAAAGTAGCTGACTGCATATTATTATATGGATTTGGATATAAAAAAGCATTCCCAGTAGATGTTTGGATTGGACGTATAGTGTCAGAACTATATTTTAATGGAAAGGAAATTAAACCTCCTCAAGCACGTGTATTTGGAATGGAACATTTTGGTGATTATGCAGGTTATGTACAGCTTTATATGTTTCATTATGCAAGAAAATCTGGTCTTATTGACTCTATTAAAAAAAATAAGTTGTAAATTGACTACTTAATAGATTTTAGTACCATAACATTTATTTTTAGTTTATGATATGGATTAAAAAAAATTAATTAGTAGTTGATGGAATATATTAATTGAGTTAAGGTGATTTCATGGCAGGAATATCCGATAATCTTGAGGAATTCAGGAAATTATCCCAAATACAATACAAGGATTTAATAGAAAGTCTTGAAGAGAAATATTGTTGGAAATGTCCTATGCGTACCAATAGTTCTGAAGCATTTTGTAGAGAAGTTGATAGCTGGATTCGTCTGACAAACACCTTTGAAATGGGTGTTAAAGATCATTTAACTGAAAAAGGGATACCAACCGATTGTCTTGAGGTACTGGGTGCCAAATTACTTGAAAAAAAGATGATAACAGAAATATATCTCTCCTAAATTCCAGAAACTTGTTTTTATGAAAATTTAAGTCCAGATGTTAATAATGGAAACTTTATAATAGTGAAAGAAAATCCAAAAACATTAAAAAATGGAGATATGGTATTATTACCACGTTCATGTCCATTATCAATCTTCTGGTTCTCAAAAATCAGTTTTATAGAAAAATTACCACTTAAAATATTCACCATAGACAACGTATTTCACAAAGTAGGGGTAAAATATATAAAAACTAGAGAAGGTTTAGAAATACCATTAGAATATGTATATGGCGTAATTATTAAAATAATAGATAAAAATGATGCCATTTTTTCTGAACTTCACTTGGAAGACCTTTAAAATATTTAAAGATTTTTATATAGAAAAAACCTTCAAATATAGTAGAGAATATCCTATAGCCNNNGGTATCATTAATAGTATAAGTCCCAAGAAGAAGTCCAACTACTATTAAAAGGGCATTTGTTTGTTTATAAAGCCCCAATATTCTATTCTCATCTTGATTTCGTTCATTTAATTCCTCATTTACAATAGTACTGATTTTAGATTCAATTTCTATTAATTCAAGTTATCTCCCGATTAAATATTTAGGTTTAATGTTCTGAAAAATGAATCTTGTATAAAACTATATTAAGAAAATTTAATATTTAATACGATACACATTTATTATGGGAGATGTTTATGAAGGAAGATAATTCGATTGAACAATCAACTATTTCTAATTATGGAATGGGATCTGGTACTAAAATAGAAAATCAAGATATTCTAGTACTTAGAAAGCAAATCCTCCACATGATACAAAATTCTTCACTAAAGGAAATTTCCGATGTAATTATGGAGGAATCTAAACGTCTAACCAATAGCAAAAATTGTTATGTAGCTTATATAGATCCTAAAAATAGAGATAGCGTTGGAATATCATTCTCACACATGACAGGCGGATGTCAAATGTACGCAGAAATGGGAGAAGCTCGTTTTAAAATAAGAACAGACGGTACATACGGCGGTCTTTTGGGTTATTCCCTAGACACGGGTGAATCATTCTATATCCACAACCCTTCAAAACATCCTGCAGCCCATGGTTTACCAGAAGGCCACATTCCAGTTTATCAGTTTTTATCGGTTCCTGTTAAAAATGGGCACGAAATCATCGGTCAAATCGTCCTTGGAAATCCAAGAAAAGACTATGATTCTTTAGATGTAGATTTTGCAGATACAATAGCCGAAATATATGCAACAGCTCTACAAAAATTGTTATAAAAAGTTGTAAGGCAAAAAACCTAACAAGCTTTTATAAAAAAAATTAATTATTAATTGATCTATTCTTCATTAACAGTGACCTTCTTCATTACATCGTTAGGTTTGATCTTGTTGACTACATCCATTCCTTTAATAACCTTACCAAAGACTGTGTGTACCCCATCTAAGTGTGGTTGAGGGCTATGTGTTATAAAGAATTGACTTCCACCGGTATCTTTTCCTGCATGTGCCATTGATAGAGCACCAGTACCATGTTTGTGTTCATTTATCTCACATTTTATGGTATAACCTGGACCTCCAGTTCCATTTCCTTTAGGGCACCCTCCCTGTATAACAAAGTTCGGTAAAACCCTATGAAAAGTTAATCCATTATAAAATCCATCATTTGCAAGCTTTTCAAAATTTGCAACCGTGTTTGGAGCTTCTTTATCAAAAAGTGTGAGTACTATATTTCCTTTTTCTGTTTCAATTGTTGCTTTTTTCATTTTATCACCTAGTTCAAATTTAACTTTGTATAGTAAATTCTATAACTCATTCTTAATCAAGTCTTTCATAGGATAAAAACGTTTAATAAACCATGAATTCCAAATAATTCAATAGATAATTAAACTTCAAAAATATAAATAAATATTTTTATCTCTAACAAAAGAGTCTAATGATATTAAATAACTTAAACAGTACATTATCAAATTTTAAGGTGATTAAATGGATACAAAACAAATTATGGATATGGATAAGGAGTATGTTATGCATACATACGGACGACAGCCACTTGCCCTTGTGAAAGGTGAAGGATCTATTGTATGGGATGTTGAGGGCAAATCTTATATAGATTGCGTTGCAGGAATTGCAGTGAACAATGTGGGACACGCTAATCCAAAAGTTGTAGATGCTATTTCAAATCAAGCAAAAAAACTCATTCATATCTCCAATTTATATTATTCTGAGGAACAAGTAACACTTGCAAAATTATTGTCAGATGTCTCACCCCATGAAAAATCATTTTTTTGTAATAGTGGCGCAGAAGCTAACGAAGGTGCAATAAAACTTGCCCGTAAACACACTGGAAAAGGTGAAATAATAGCCATGAATAATTCGTTCCATGGAAGAACAATTACAACCATTACAGCTACTGGACAACCTAAATATCAAAAGGGTTTTGGACCTTTAACACCAGGATTTAAACATGTTGACTACAATAATGTTGAATCCGTTGAAAATGCAATCAGTACCAAAACTGCTGCTGTACTTGTAGAGCCAATTCAAGGTGAAGGTGGAGTTATAATGCCTTCAAAGAACTATCTAAAAGAATTAAAGGAATTATGTCATGATAAGGAAGTGCTTCTAATATTTGATGAGGTGCAGACGGGTTTTGGACGTACCGGGGAGATGTTTGCATCCCAAACCTTTGGAGTTACACCAGACATAAGTACTTTTGCAAAGGCCATCGCAGGAGGATTTCCAATGGGCGTGGTTATGGCAAGTAATTATGTTGCAGACACATTTGTGCCTGGAGACCATGCTGCAACCTTTGGTGGTAGTCCACTTGCCTGTGCCGCTGCAAAGGCTTCAATTAATTACATAATTGATGAAGACCTACTTAAAAAATCTAAAGAAAATGGGATATACTTCATGAAAAAGCTTGGAATAATAAAAGATAATAATGAAGTTGTTAAAGAAGTGCGTGGTAAAGGNNGTTATAACAGTTTTAGAGGATGCTATTTCTAATTTTAATTAGTTGATATTATCCAACTCAAACTTTTTTTAATCCTGGTGTATCCTATCCAAAACTTCTTTTTTAATGACTTTGCCTGTTAAGATACCTATAACTGAAAGTAAAGCCATTATTAGACTTAAAATTACCCCTAGAGTAACAACTAGATGCATACCCGTGGTCAGATCATAGGCTTGTAATGGTATCAGTGAATTCAATTGGAGAGTTGTGGGATTGATAGTGGTGCTTAAAAGAATTCCTGCATAACATACAGCAAAAACCATTCCTAAATTCCGCATTGTAACTAATATTCCCGATGCTACACCTGCTTGACCATTTGGTATTTTAGACATTATGGCCCTGTTGGTTGGTGACTGGAAAATTGCTGCCCCAACACCGAGGAGCGCTAATCTTAAAAAAACATCGATCCCATTCGAATAAAATTGAAGCTCAGTCATTGAATAAAATGCAACTGCACATATCAATGCACCAATAAAAGATAAAGGTCTAGAACCAAATTTATCAGAAATTATCCCACTTATCGGAGCTAAAAACATCATCAAAAGAGGTGCAGCTGTAAGTACTAGACCGGTTGTATTTGTTGATAGGTGCAATACTTTGAGTAGGTAAAATGGCATCACAAAGATGATCATATACATGCACACATAATTCAAATGGAGACTTAGGTTATATGCAGAGAAACTAATGTTTCTAAATAGCGAAAGATTTAAAATAGGATCTTCTGTACGGCGCTCCCACCATACGAATAAAATTACCATAGATATAGTAAAAAAACTTAATATTAAAGCTTCCATATTTATTGGATTTGAAGTGATGTAGTTTAATAGATAAACAAGTGAGAAAAGAGCTAAAAACTGCGAAATTGTCCCAATGATGTCCCATTTAATCTCTTTAGATTCTCCTCTGTCTAATATTTTGAAGCATATTATTAGGCTTAGAATTCCCATAGGCAAGTTAATTAGGAATATAGATCTCCAACCTAATAGACCATCTAAAATTCCGCCTATTGCAGGGCCTAATGTCAAACCTCCGGCAATCAAAACCGCATATATGCCAAGTGCTTCACCCAACATAGATATTGGAAAAGATTTTTTTACAATTCCAAGGGATACTGAAATCATCATAGCAGCTGTGAATCCTTGTATGGCCCTCAGAATTATTAATAAAAATATTGAAGGTGCTAAACTACATAATAAGGATGAAAAAACAAACCCCACCAGACCTGCCATGTAAAGTCGTTCATGACCCCAAAAATCACCAAATTTTCCAAAAAATAGTACAAATGATAGTAAAGTTATTAAATAACTTGTTAAAATCCATTCCGATGTAGCAACGGTAGCACCAAAGAATTCTGTAATAATTGGTAGGCTTACATTAACAATACTGGCATTAATAGGTACCATTATTGTTCCAAGACCTATTGCAAAAAGAATCTGCCAGCTTTTCTTGTTAGAAACCCTCAAAGTATGTTTCACTCCATAGATATAAAAGATAGAATTTCTAAAATTGTTCAATTGTTATCATGGATTATTATTCTAATATTGACGAATATGTAGAATATATATACTATTTATCGCATTATTAAGAGTTATTTCCCACAATAAAAATATTAAACCCAATATGATAAATAATTTATTATAACGCCATTTTTTCTAAAATTTTTTATATGATAAGATGTAAAAATTTAATATTCACATCACTTTCTTGTTTTCGGAGGACAATATACATGGATTTTAATTTAAAAACAAATGAAAAAGGAAATCTTACTATTGGTGGAGTTGATGCAGTCGAACTTGCAGACCATTATCAAACTCCATTATACGTTATAGATGAAGAAAGGATAAAAAATAATTATAAACGTCTTTATAATGCATTTTCAAGCCAATATTCTGATTTTAAGATGTTTTATGCCTGCAAAGCCAACACTAACCTTGCTGTCATGAAAATTTTGGAGAAGGAAGGTAGTGGAATTGATGCAGTATCCCCTGGAGAAATATATACATCTTTACTAGCTGGTTTTGACCCTTCAAGAATTCTTTATACTGGAAATAATGTTACAGACGAAGAGCTTAAATTCGCTGTTAACTCTGGAGTCAGGATAAACCTCGACTCTATTTCTCAGTTAAAAAGACTTTCAAAGATTCCCGAAGCTCAGGGAATTGAAATATCATTCAGAGTTAATCCTATGGTTGGAGCAGGGCATCATGATCACTGCATAACCGGTGGACCTCTTAGTAAATTTGGTATAATGGAAGAAGAAGCTGTTGAAGTTTATAATTTGGCTATGGATTTAGGTTTCAAACCCGTTGGAATTCATACACATATCGGGTCAGGAATACTTGATCCTGAACCATTCATGCTCGCAGTAAGAACATTAATGGATATAGCCGGTAGAGTTAAGCAAGGAACTGGTATTAAATTTGATTTTATTGATTTTGGAGGGGGTATTGGTATACCATATACTCCTGAAGAGTCCAGATTGGATATAAAAACCTTTGCTGAAAAAATAACCAACTTGTACAAGGATAAATTAAAAGAATATGAATTGGGAAAACCTACAATGTGTATTGAACCGGGTAGATATCTCGTTGGAGATGCTTCAATGCTATTAACCAGAGTTAATACTATAAAACAGAGTTACAGGAAATTTATAGGAGTAGACGCTGGTTTTAATACCTTACTCAGACCAACTATGTATGGGTCGTATCATCATATAGTAACAGCTAAAACACCACAAGCAGAACCAACACAGAAAATTGATATAGCTGGAGATGTTTGTGAATCGGGTGATCTATTTGCAAGGGACAGACCTATGCCTGATATAGAAGAAGGTGAAGTATTAGCAATTTTAAATGCAGGGGCATATTCATTTTCTATGTCGTCACAGTACAACAGTCGTCCCAAAGCAGCAGAGGTTCTTGTTTCTAAGGATGAGATCAGTTTAATAAGGGAAAGAGAAACATTCGCTGACTTATTATCAAAGCAAAATGTACCTGTGAGGCTGTTAAAATGAGTGAAAGGACACTAATTACCTTTTCAAAAATGCATGGTCTTGGAAATGACTACATTGTATTTGATGAATCTGAGAAAATTTTAATACCAGAAGATAAAAAACCCGAAATTGTAGAAGAAATTTGCAGAAGAGGTTTCTCAGTTGGTGCCGATGGTGTTATATTTGTAACACCTCCAAGCATAGAAGCCGCGGATATAAGATTCAGAATTTTTAATTCTGATGGAAGTGAAGCAGAAATGTGTGGAAATGGCATAAGATGTTTTGTCAAATACGTGTATGAAAATGAAATAGTTACGAATGATGAAATGNNAAAACATCGGATATTCCCATGATAAGCGATAAAGACGAGTTTTTAGATTCAGATCTCATTGTGGAAGGTAAACCTATCAAAATGACTCTTGTGAATGTGGGTAATCCTCATGCAGTTATTTTCACTGAAAATATAGAACATATAGATCTTAATGAAATTGGGCCAATGATTGAAACGCACCAAGCATTTCCACAAAAAGCAAATGTTCATTTCGTTAATATTATAAACAGAAACGAGATCGAAATGATTACATGGGAAAGAGGTGCTGGATTCACACTTGCATGTGGAACAGGAGCCACTGCATGTGTTAGTGCAGGTTTTAAACTCGGAAAACTTGATGAAGAAGTAGAAGTGCATCTTCCAGGAGGAGAACTTCTTATAATTGTTTTCGAAATGGATGAAGAAGTAAGGGTTTTTATGGAAGGTGAAGCCGTACTCGTATTCGATGGTGTTATGGAGTTAGAAATTTAAATTATTTTTTTTTTTTGAACTTTAATTTTTTTTGATTTTTCCCTTCCAAGTTGGGTTTGTACGGGCTAGGTTCATAACCCAACTTGGAACTTGGTTTTATATAACCAAGAGATGGTTCTTAATTAAAGTATTTTATGGGGGGGTGTAAAACAGGGTTACTAGGAGTATCTAGCAACACACCATCTGGGAAATTGAAATTGGACTATTTTTATGTTTAATAAATTTTTAAATTTTATATTACAAATTCAAGAATTGTTATTACCAATTATTATTATGATTAACCTATTATATAAAAGTATTATTTATTTAGTTACAAAATATGAATATCTTTTTTAGTTTAATAAATATGATTAAAAAAAAATATAGGAAAATCCAAATCCAAATACATGTGTATTAGAATAAAACTACGACGATTTTCTAGTATTGTAAATACATTCTCTTCTTAATTTAAGGAGCTCCTTCTTATTATTCTTGAGGTCGTCTACCTCTTCAACTATCTGTGGTAATTTGGTCTGTATGCACTCAACAGTTTTATCATTATGTATCCATTCACAGTCTTCACAGCTCCATACACCCTTATTTTTTATCCATTTACCGCCAGTAGAACCTTCTCCACAGGGATAAAACGGACAATAACAGAATTGACAGTTTTGAGGGTGACTATGACATGGGTAATATTCGCATCCTATGTTAGGACCTTCATTCACATCTCCTTTAAGGTACCTCTCGTAAAATTCTCTGGAAAGTTGATGGATTGGATATGAAACCCTATAACCTCTAGGCGTTACCATATAACCTTCTTCAATGTATGTCATTGAATTTCCAATTATAAGTGTAGTAGACATGTTAATTTTACTAGTCGATAGTTTATCAAGGGTAGTAATCGACACATCAACTCCATCTTCAGTACTTCTTACAATCCCAACAATTGTATCTGGTTTTTTAGTCTCTAGTAAGATTTTAAGCGATTCCTCAAAGGGTTTTGTACGAGTCTTGCTCATTGGATTGTAAATAGCAATTACAAAATCTGCTTCAGAAGCGGCTTTAACCTTTCTCTTTATTTCTGAAATAGGTGTTAATATGTCGCTAAAACTTATAACAGCAAAATCATGCAATGGTGCCCCCAACATGCCCGCAGAAAAGTTTGCTGCGGTAACACCTGGAATAACCTCTACTTCAACTCCAGAATATTTTCCTATTATTTGGAATAGAACATTACCCATTCCAAAAACACCAGGATCTCCTGAACTTACGAGAGCAACATGCTTTCCTTCTTTAGATTTAGATATTGCAAGTTCAGCGCGCTTAATTTCATCACCCATCCCTTTTAATATGAGCTCTTTTCCTTCGACAAGGTCTTCTATATATTTTACATAGGATTTGTAAGTTATTATGACATCAGCTGATTTAATTGCGTTTACCGCACGAAAAGTCATATCTTCTCTTGATGGACCTATACCAATAACACTGATCATTTATTCACCTGTAAATTTAAAAAATAATTAATAGCTTAATTCGAATATTTCGAAGCTTAAAAAATAATTAGAATATTATTCAAATCGTACTGCTGTCATTTCCATATAGTACACTGGTTGAGGTTATTTGAATAGTACCAACATCAACTATTAGATTTCCATTAATATCATACGACGCATTCGCAGATGCTGTTATACTATAAGTTTGGTTAGCTGTTATCACCACAGCAGTAGTATTACTTCCAGAAACTTGATTCTGATATGCAATTGCTGTCATATTAACCGGGAAAATAGTACTTTTAGTACTTCCACTTGTTTGAGCAGTTAGTGACTGCACATTTATATCATAACTTGTTTTATTAGTCAACTCTGAAGCTACTTCTTGATAATTAGTAATGTTCATATTACCTTGTGTATTTATTATTTTAGTACCTGATCCAAAACTTAAAAAGGAGGTGACCTCTTCAATCTGTAAACCAATCAATTTCCCGACATCTGGTGCTTGGGAAGTAACGATAGTATATGAACTTATTAAACCCGCTTCGAAGAAAACAGCGAAAAATATTATGAATAATATGATCTTCATGATTCTGGACAAATATTTCACCTACAATTTTTAGTTTCAGTAATATGGATTAACTATTATAATTAAGATTATAAATATAGTTTGAATACTCTTATTTGTATATTATGTTTAAAAAATATTTGATGGTATCAACATGAACGATGATATAATTTTAAAATTTACTAATGCCGAACTTCTTATTGATGATTCTGCTTATAAAAAAATAGAACAGCAAGAAAATTCTCTACAGTTTGCAGATTCTTTAATACAAGATGTTTCCGGGTCTAAAAGTGATCTCTTCATTTTAACTGGTGCTATTGTAGACCAATTCCTTCAAAAAAATATCACAAATCAGATTATTTCTAATTATTCCCCCGAAAACGTAGGAGTTATAGACGAAGGATATGATTCATCAGATAATGGAAACATATCACAGAGTAAACTCATGGATATACCATTTAACTTTGAAGTATTACAAGATGCAAGTAAAAAATCCTATACAAATGGTGAAATAAAGGATTTTACATCGTATTTCAATAGTAGATTTCAAAAACTTAAGGCATTGTTACTGAAAAAACCAGGGCTACGTGACAGTTATCCTATGAAAGATGTTGGTGTACGTGATGATGTGGTTAATGTAATTGGAATGGTAAATGACATAAGAAATACCAAAAACAACCATAAAATTATGGAAATTGAAGATGAAACAGGCTTCATTACTGTTTTGATACACAATGAAAACCATTCTTTATTTGAAATGGCTGAAAGCATTGTTAAGGATGAGGTAATTGGTGTAATTGGAAGTAAAAAAGGTACTCTTGTTATTGCATCGGATATAATCCATCCAAGCGTTCCTAGAATTGAAGAGAAAAAAATGGATTTCTCAGCAGTATTTATCTCCGATATTCATATCGGAAGTTCAACTTTTCTAGACAAAGAATTCCAAAGATTTATAAAATGGATAAATGGCGATTTTGGAGATGAAGAACAACGAAATATAGCAAACGATGTTCGTTACCTTGTTATAGCCGGTGATGTGGTAGATGGAATTGGAATTTATCCACATCAAGAAGAAGAATTAACAATAAAGAATATTTACGAGCAATATGAAGAAGCAGCAAGATTTTTAGGGGATATTAATGATATTAAAATTGTCATTGCACCTGGAAATCACGATGCATCCAGACTAGCCGAACCACAACCAGCAATTCCAGAACATTATGCAGCGGATCTATACAAAATTAAAAATGCAGAATTTGTTAGTAATCCCTCACTTGTAAGTTTAGATGGGTTTAAAACTCTTATATATCACGGTAGAAGTTTTGATGATATAGCAATGACTATAAATGGGTGTTCTCATCAAACTTCCGATCTAATAATGAGAGAACTGATAGAAAAAAGACACCTAGCACCTATTTATGGGGAACGAACACCTCTTGCTTCTGAATTTGAAGATCATTTGGTAATAGATGAGATACCAGATATATTCCATACTGGTCATGTTCATATTAATGCTTACAAAAAGCATAAAGGCATACACATGATAAATTCAGGTACATTTCAGTCGCAAACTGAATTCCAGAAAATATATAATATAATGCCTACATGTGCTGAGGTACCTGTTTTGAATCGAGGAGCTTTTAAAATACTTAAATTCACGTAGATATACTAAATAAAATTTTCTTACTCTATTATTTTTTTATTCAACATTTATTTGATCAAGGAGGATTTAATATACAACGAAAAGAAATTTTAAGAAAGATGATCGAAATATCAAGTTACTTATACGAAAAGGGATTGGTCCCTGGAAAATCAGGTAATATTAGTATAAGATATAAAAAGGATGAATTTGAACGTATAGCTGTAACTCCAAGCGGATTGTCTCTTAAATCTTTGGCTGAAAAGGACATTGTAATAGTTGACATGGAAGAAAATAAAATTTATAATGATAGTAAAACACCAACCTCTGAATTGTTAATGCATCTTAAAATATACAAAACAAGAAAAGATGTTAATGCAGTTATACACACTCATTCCCCAATTGCAACAGGATTTGCTTTTGCAGGAGAAAAAATAGAAAGAATAGAAGGCTTTGGCCCTATTAATAATAAATTTATCCCCTATGTAGATTATTATAATCCAGGTAGTGTTGAACTTGCTGAAGCAGTTTCTAATGGATTAGAAAAATCAGATGTGTTAATTCTAAAAGAACATGGAATAGTATCGGTTGGAAAAAATTTAGATGAAGCTTCTCTTCTCTCTGAATTCATTGAAGAAAGCGCAAAAACTCAATTTGTAAAAAGAGTATTAATGGCGAATAGACTCTAATTCGCTTAAAACATTCCATATTAATGTTCTGGCATGTATTGGAATGTTTGGATCATTACTAATCTCATCTAAAATAGAAATCACCGTACTAGCACGTACTGTTGGTTCGTCATCATCTTTAGATAATAAATCCTTAGATTCTTCTGCTGCCCTCCTAATATTTCTGGGAACACTAGTATCTTCTGTTATATGTTGTAAAATCTGATTACAACGATCAAATGCATCTTGACTCATAATTCGGCCTCCATTTTTAAGAAATATAAACATTTAAATTTATAGTAATAGTATTGTAAGTTATATCCATGTACTTTTATATCTTCTGATTAAAAAAGTTATGGAATATTATTTAAATTATTTCTTAAAATATTATTGATTAATTTTTAGACACTGCTACCGCCACGGTAACACCGTTATAAGGGGTTTTTTTGAATATTAGATTTGAATCTTCACCTGCAGCTATCAATGAAGACGGTTCGCATACACCGGGCAATCCAAATTTTTCATTCACGAACT